>NZ_FPLG01000156.1:0-254776 GCF_900120065.1 Moritella viscosa | reverse complement strand
TACGTGTAAGTGAAAGCAAGCGTAAATGAAGACGAATAACGTATATGACAGGTACGAGTAAGTGGAAGTAAATGAAGACGAATAACGTATGTGAAAGGTACGTGTAAATGAAAGAAAGTGTAAGGAAATCTGTAAGTGAAGAAAGTAAGTCAATGTAAGAAGAAAAGTATTGCGAAGATAGAAGTAAGTATTTCAGTCGACCTTCTTTTCCAATATATGTAAGTCAGGCTAACAACCTGACTTTTTTTTGTTTAAAATTCATCTCTAAATTCATCTCTAAATTCATCTCTAAATTCATATCCATCCCCCTATAAACAATTGAGCCATTTATAAACAATAGCAATCAATAGTATAGGCGTATTATGCATCGAAGTGTTATAACGTGATGATAGACTGATCTTAGGTAATTAAAAATATGGGATAGTTAGAATCAATGAAGGGAGCATAAAGTAAGTGAAGGAGGTTAACATCCCGATATTAAAAAATATCGGGAATTAAAGTTGATAATGTTAGCGGATGTAATTAAACGCTTACTAGCATATCAATAAAGTTACGGCGTTCTGTTACTGTTGCAAGTTGAGCTATTTTCTCACCTTGTGAATCAGTAAATGCTACTCGGTTTTTGTGAACTGAAATCGAGTGTACCGGTTGTTTAACTTGGATCTGTGTACCATTAAAAATAATAGTCATAATAAAACTCACTATAAAGGCGTAGCTTAAAGCTATCGCATAATTTGTAATAAGCTTCATTACCGTATAACGATAATATTCTGAAATCTAACTATTTTTATTATGTATAAATAGCTGATTTAGTAAGAAGAGTTTACAGCACGCAACATTTGCTGTATTTCGTTGTTCAATAATTTAGCTTTGTATGTTGGATTTTTTAATCTGGCTTACGGAAATTCCTAGGTAAGGCTTAATCGTTGATTTTTACTTCGAGGATTGTTATTAAATAAATCTGAGCTGATAATAACAGTACATTTTATAAGTAGCAAGTTTATTTTTATTTATTGTTTAGGTGAATCACACTTTCAGCTATTATACCTCTCCATACTGATAAAGATAACATGATGTTTTTATTGATTGTTTATTTTTAGTCTGACCTATTAAATTAATTATAGCGGCTAGCCGTTGGAGACAATACCATGAAGTACCAATGGATCTTGTTTGATGCCGATGAAACTTTATTCCATTTTGATGCGTTTGAAGGATTGCAATTGATGTTTTCTCGTTTTGGTGTTGATTTTAGTCGTGATGATTTTAGTCATTATCAGACGGTTAATTTACCTTTGTGGGTTGATTACCAAGATGGTCGAATCACCGCAACACAATTGCAAAATAAACGCTTTCAATTATGGGCGGATAAACTGAAGGTGACAACCCAAACTTTAAACAGTGCATTTATGACGGCTATGGTTGACATATGCAGTTTATTACCTGGTGCTAAAACACTTATTTCGGCATTAACTGGGAAAGTAAACATGGGTATTATTACCAATGGCTTTACTGAACTACAGCATGCTCGTTTAGAAAAAACAGGTTTAAAAGATGTATTCGCACCACTTGTTATCTCTGAACAAGTGGGTATCGCGAAACCCGATATCGGTATATTTGAATATGCGCTAAGCCACATGGGGGATATACAGCGTGAGCAAGTGCTGATGGTTGGCGATAATCCGCACTCTGACATTTTAGGTGGGATGAACGCAGGTTTTGATACTTGTTGGCTTAATAGCGAAAATGCTGTACTACCGAACGGTATCAAGCCAAGTTACCAAGTAGCATCACTAATACAGTTGCAATCATTGTTATTAGCCGCTTAATTCGATTATAGGCATAAAAATGTTTATATTTTACGGAATGTTGCCGATATGCTTTTACTCATCAATTTAATATTTAAAGTTAAGTTTAATTTATTTATAGGGAAAGAAAATACATGTTTAAAGTTTCAACGCTTGCAAGCATACCATTACTTATTGTGGCGCCAACATTAATGGCTGAACCTTTTGGCCATAATAATGCGCAGCTAAGTTATCGAGGTGAGCATTGGGCTGTAAATGTTGAACGTGCGATTACAGAACGCTTTTATATGGCTGGTTTTTATCATCAAACAGGTGATATTGCGTTAAGTTCAGATGTAAAAGCTAAAGCGAAAATACTTGGTGCAGGCTTAATGACGTCAGCAAATGCTGGTCATATGACGGAGTTTTATGCAGGAGCAAATTTAACTCAACGTTCAATTAAAAAATGGGCTAATGGTACTACATCGCAAGAATCTAATTTTTACCCTAGTATTATTGCCGGTGTAAAACTTTCCTCTAGCCCCAAATTTGAAGCGGATTTTAATGTTAACCACGCGTTTAATGATGCCAAAGATACTTATGATTATCTTGATGGAACATACTTCACTCTAGGTGGTAAGTATTTTATCGATCAATCAATGGCGTTAGGTTTATCTTACGTATGGATTAAAGAGCAAGATAAAGCCATTAGTTGGGATAATATAGGCATATCGTTTAGTCTATATTTCGAATAATACTAACGTATGGCAGATACTTTGTGGGTGGTATACAAAGGCATGATAAAGAGTTATTACGAACAAATTGATCATTATGACGCGTTAACTGCCAAGTTTGAGTATCTATTGTTGATTTAAGTAAAGCATATTATCAATAGGCTGTGGTTTTCCAATACCATAGCCTTGTGCGAAATCGATACCAATCGCTTTAATTTTTTGTTTTATGGCATCGTTTTCAACAAACTCCGCAACGGTTTTTAACTTCATTAAATGTCCTATTTCATTAATCGATTTTACCATTGCTGCGTCTATTGGATTGGTTAAAATATCTTTAATAAAGATGCCATCAATCTTCAATGTGTTAACTGGTAGATTTTTTAGATAAGCAAACGAAGATAAACCACTACCAAAATCATCTAGTGCGAATTGGCAGCCAAACTCACTTAAGGTATTGATGAATATTGTCGCGTTGGTAAGGTTACTAATTGCAGCTGTTTCGGTAATTTCAAACATGAATTGTTGTGGCGTCAAACCTGCTTGGGCTATATTCCACATAATATGCTGCAATAAGTCATCGTCACCGAGTGAAGTACCAGATAAATTAATGCTAATATGGTCAAAAATATCCAGTTGTTGGCTATGTTCTCGCATCCAATCTAATGTGTGATCAAATACCCAACGATCAATTGGTTGCGATAAGCTATAGCGCTCTGCGATAGGTAAAAATGTACCAGGCTCAATAATTTTTCCGTCTTTAGCTTGCATACGTAGTAGCACTTCAAAAACATGTTTATGTCCAGAATCGGATAATGCAACGATAGGTTGAGCGTAGAGTTCAAACCTGTCTTCATTAAGCGCTTCTTTGATCTCATTGACCCAGCGAAATTCACCGTCACGAGTGGTGAGTAACTTATCGTTATGATTGTAAGTATGTACTCGATTTCGTCCTAAGTCTTTAGCGGCATAACAAGCTAAATCGGCATGAATCAGTACTTCGCTTGTGTTACCTGAATTACGGCTTATTTCCGCTACACCAATACTGACACCGATACTAAAACAACTTTTTTTCCATATAAATTGGAATTTTTTAACTTTATTTAAGATTGCATTTGCAGCGACAACTGCGTCTTTAAGTTGGCAGTTGCGCATTAATATGGCAAATTCGTCGCCACCTAGTCGCGCTAATATATCGTTTGGCTTTAAATTGTCGTCAATCATACCAGCGACTTGACGTAATAACTCGTCACCTGCAGCGTGGCCGCAAGTATCATTAATTATTTTAAACTGGTCTAAATCTAAGAAGAATAAAACGTGAGTAAGTTTACTGCCTTGTGCACTGCAAACTGCGTCGGTTAGTTGATGTTCAAATTCATAACGGTTAATTAACCCTGTTAGCATATCGTGTTTTGCTTGATAAGCTATTTGCTTTGCAATGATTCGTGACTCGGTAATATCTACTTGAATCCCAATAAAATGGGTTATTTCATCGTTAGCATTGGTCATTGGAATAATAGTTACTTTAGCCCAGTATAATTCACCATTTTTACGCTGGTTGTGCATTTCGTCAGACCACTCATTACCATTTGAAATACTGTTCCATAGTCCATTATAAGTTGCATTTCTGGTTTCTCTAGAGCGGAAAAAATTGGCTTTTTCACCGACAGATTCTTTTGATGAATAGCCTGTGATTTGTGTAAATCTAGGATTGACGTATTCAATAACCCCTTTGGTATTAGTGATCATAATACCATCTAGACTGCACTCAACTACTCGTGATAATTTTTGTAGATTAGACGTGTTTTGTTGTTGTAAGGTGATGTCGTCACAAACCCCTACGCCACCATCTATCTCTCCAGTGCTTGAATATAACGGGACCAAATCGACTTCTAAGTAGGACTTTTTACGGTGTGATATCGAAATATATTCGCCTTCGAAGGTACTTATTTGTCCTTTTAATGAGGATTTCATTGCTGTGGATAGAGACTTGTTTTTGATGTTTTCCAACATATTGAAGCCAATTAAGCCATCTTTTTTTGCCCCGATAATATCTTCAAAATGCCGATTTGTCTTTAATAAGATCCTTGTTTATTGTAATGAAAAATACCTACAGGGGAATGTTCAAAAATGGAATTTAATTTTGCTTCACTTTGTACCAACTCCGCAGTTCTTTGCGCAATTTTACAACGTAATTTTTTTACTTGTTGGCGATAACTGACAGTCTGCATGAAGAATAGAACAAAAATCGCCAGCATAAAAATAGCAGAGATGAGCATTATCTTGTTAAAGAGTTGGTTGAGTTGAAAAGACACGCTATCAATCGTGATATCCGCGGCTGCAATATAAAGGCTCCCGTCTGCTGAATAAAGCGGGATGAAAATACTACGAAACCGGCCCCATTTGTCTTGATACTCGATTAAGCGAGCTTGCTGGTCGGCAAAAGTATGGTAGACCTGGGTGTTGGCATCATCGTAAGCTGTTAAAAAATCTGTGTTACTTTGATCAAAATTATTGTTCTCAGTGGGGGTTAGGCTTGATGAGGTAAATAGGATCTGATTATCGCGCAAGATAAGCGTATATAAGTTGGTTATATTTATATTTTTAGCGTAATTGGATAAGGCAGTCCTATTTATGCTATTTAGTTGCGTTGAATTTTCATCATAAGCCATTTCTTTTTGATGAAAATTGGCAGGTAATAATGAGGTAATTGTCAGGGCTGCCGTTTTTAATTTTAAATCAAGGGCAGTATAAATATGATTTTTTTCTTGGAGATAACTATAAGTTGCCAAGCTAATAATAGATACAATATAGATTGCAATCGAAACATAAATCCGTTTATTTAATTCAAAACGTTGCATTTTTAGTGAACTAGTATGGTTGACGACTTTTAAATATGCCTGTTTTGAATATTGATTGCAATACGTAGAACTGATTTATGCTACCTCTTAGGGCATAAGTTAAAAAGCTATCACTTAGGCGTGTAGTGTACGATTAATTATGTACTTGGTTCGTATTGATTAATCAGCTCGACGGCGTAATTGACCTGGCGAAAGATTAAATTTCTGTCGAAATACTTTACATAAATAACTCGAATCTTGAAACCCAACTTCATCGGCAAGACTGGCTAGGCAATGGTCAGAGTTGAGTAAACGCCAATGCAAATGTTGTAAACGGATTTCATTCCAATACTGATGGGCAGACATATTAAAATGTTGTTTAAAACGTCTATCTAATTGTCGGCGGCTTAAACCAATTTGGGTTGCTAATTGTTCAGTTGATGTATCGCTAGCCATTCGTTCTTGCATTAATGCAATTGAACGCCCTACGAGGCGATCATGGTGTATTACTTGTTGGCGAGATTTTAACTGATGTAATTGATCTCGACTTTCATCAACCAACATATCAGCCAGTCCTTTTATCGCCCAGGTTTGTCCTAGATGACGACTGAGTACCGCGACCGCTAAATCAATAGTTGCACTGCCACCAGAGCAGCTCATTCTTGTATTGTCGATAGAATACAATTGCTTGTCTGTTATTTCTAAACGCGGGTAGGCTGTACTGAATTCGCATGCATGACGCCAATGTACGGCTACTTTATGGTTATTTAATAATCCCAATTCGGCAAGGGTAAAGCAGGCATTATCAATACTGATAAGGGTGAGACCAAGCGCAGCGGCCTGTTTTAAAAAACCACCATAATGTTGCGCTTGTTGTTGTGATTGCCGTGCTGTACGGCAGCCAAAAATAACGACATAGTCATAATGGCACAAGTTAATATCTGCGGGGGTATGGTCTATCGCAATCGGAATGCCGCTGCTGGATGTGACATTATTTTTGTCTAAACCGATGACTTGCCATGAACAATGCCGCTGTTGGCTATGATCGGCCTCATCGGCTGAAAACCGTAATTTATCCAGAAAACCACCAAACGGTAGCATGTTAAATTCGGGTAAGGGTAATAATAAAAAACGTACTTCAGCTGCATTCATCATCGTGGACTCGTTAATATTACTGTCCATATAATACCACTATATGTCTTAATTATACCCAGTTAGTTTCACGATGAGTTTTATACTAAGTGTAATTATAGTTACTTTGGACTGTTATGATGGCGTTTAATCTTTGGTTAGTATTTTTAATGGCAGCGGCGGGACTAGCAGTGGTGCCCGGGCCTAATTCATTATTAGCTTTGAGTCATGGCGCTCGTTATGGGCATCAGCGCACACTATTTACTATTTGCGGTGGAGTAATGGGGTTCTTGATCTTAATTTCGATATCGATGTTTGGATTAGGTGCGGTATTAAAAGCTCAGCCTAATGCGATGACGGGGTTGCAATGGGTTGGTGCTGTTTATCTTGTCTGGCTTGGTATCAAATTATGGAACGCACCTGCAATTGAATTGACGAAACTGGGTGATAGTCAACTGCAAAGTCCAGCCAACTTATTTCGCCAAGGTTTTTTTGCTGCTTTATCAAACCCTAAAGTACTGTTGTTTTTTACTGCATTTTTAGCGCAATTTATTGATCCTAAGCAGGCCTTGCTTCCACAGTTTATTGTGATTGCGGTGACGTTTATTTGTGTTGAGTTTATTGCCGAATATGGTGTTGCACGTGTTGCCCATCGAATTCGCCCTAAACTAATGTGCAATGGACAAATGTTTAACCAGTGCTGTGGTATGTTATTTATTATACTCGGTGTGTCGATGACATTAGCCTAATTGGAATTAAATCCACTCTCGTTAAGATTTTATTGTTACATTTACTTTACATTCTACGAGCTTAAGTCAGTATGTTACTTCGATGAATTTTATGAAAGGGAGTAACATGAATTTATTTTTTAGAATGTTAATGATTATTTTTAGTGCTCGTAAGCAGGATGCAGTGGCACTGGTCAATAAACGCAGTGATGGTTTTCGTGTGTGGTTGCATGATTTAGGTTGGCGTGATCACTTACCTAATTACCGTGTCTTTAGTTTTATGGAACTGGGTCGTTTTGGTATTTGGCATTCTTCTCGACTCGCGTTATCTGGCCGTTATGGCTTACGCATGATTGCTGCACAAGATTTTATTTATTTAAAACCAATACGTCCTTTTCAAGCGTTTACGATGACGACTGAAATTTTAAGTTGTGATGAAAAATATTTTTATTATCAGCACCAGTTCTTTTGCAACGCCAAGCTCGTGGCCATTGGTTTAGTCAAAGAAGTTGCATTGAAATCAGGAAAACCTGTTACGCCACAATCATTGTTAACGGCTGATGCAGAACTTAACGGTTTGGTTATCAAGAAGGCGGAAAATACAGAATTACACCCTATTGTCGAAAGTTGGCTGACGATGCAGAAAGCCATAAAAGAAAACAGCTAGAAAACGGTTTCATAATTTACGGCCAAAAAAAAGACCGAAGCGATGACTTCGATCTTTTTATACCTGCATACATTGTTAATTACACCGTATAAAGGGCAATGGATTGATCTAATGTTTTAGCCTGATTGGAGATAGCACTGGCTGCTTGCGCATTTTCATGAGCGATATGGGTATTTTGACTGGTAATATCTCGGATTGACGTTACGTTACGGCCAATTTCATCGGATACGACTGTCTGTTGCTCGACAGCGGTAGCGATTTGGGTACTGGTATCCATGATGAGTTGCATATCTGACATGATTTGCCCAATCTTAGATTCTGCACTGTCAGCTTGTTCGACGCTCAATTCACCTTGTTCGTGGCAGCGGCTAATATGTACGACTACCTGACCCGTTTGCTCTTGTAACGTTGCAATAATACTGGTGATTTCTTCTGTCGATTGACGTGTTCTAAGGGCTAGTGAGCGAACTTCATCTGCCACGACGGCAAAACCACGGCCTTGTTCGCCTGCTCTTGCCGCTTCAATTGCTGCATTTAGAGCAAGCAGATTCGTTTGTTCTGCAATTGATCGGATCACATCAAGCACCGAACCAATATTGTCGGACAGTGTTGATAAATTGGCGACTTCATTACTGGTTTTAGATAAGTCATCAGATAAAATACGAATACGATTTTTGGTTGCGCTCACTTCTGATAAGCCTTCTTGAGCTCCATTGTAGCTATTATCAGCATTGCTAGCTGCACTCTCTGTGTTACCTGCTATTTCTCTGATAGTCGAGCTCATCTCGGTGATTGCGGTTGCGACAGCATCGGTTTCAGCTTGTTGGCGGCTAATCGCAGTTTCTGAATCAACACTACGACTCTGTAACTGACCTGATGCTGAGCCAAGTTCATGTACAGCTTCTTTTACGTTACTGACGAGTTCACGTAGGTTGGTTAATAAGTAATTAAAATTACTTGCCATATGTGACAATTCATCATTGCCTTGTTCATCTGCGACCGCTGTTAAGTCATGACTTTTCGCTATCGTGGCCATCAGACTACTTAGGCTTTCTATACGGCGTTGGATAGAATTGCTAATTAACCAAGACAGTGTGATCAGGGCTATTATCACTATTAATACTGCCACAATAATGATTGTCATCGTCTGTTGTTGTTGTTTTGCTATTTCGTCATTTAATTGTTGGCTGACATCTTTAAAAGTTCGTTCAACTTGATGTGAGTATTCTCGCATTTCGCCGCGCAAGCCAACTTCAGGCGTATCACCTATCGTTTTGTATTGCTCAATGATTTTAGCCATCGTTGCGCGGAAATCGGTATAACTGCTACCAAAATCAAGTGCAAGCTGTTGATCATAAAGTGTAAACTTAGCTTGATATTCTAGGTAATATTCATGATTTCCGAGTAATGCGAACATTTTTGCTGTTTGTGCAAGATCGGTCGTAATGAGAAGATTACGGTTATATCGGTCTGCTGTTTGCAGTAAACGTTTATAGCTATTATTGAGGTGCTTTAGTAATCCTTGCTCAGGGCTAAGGCCAAGGGTTAGGTAATTATTGACCAGTGCAATCATACTGAGATTATAATCTTGCATTGATACCGGTAGGGTTGCAACACTTGGTACAATAATATTAAGTGCTGTAAGCTCTTCTTCTAATTCGTTTAACTCCGTCTGAAATAATGCGTAGTTAGCTTGAAATTTATCGAGATATTTGGTGTCTCGTCTCAGTAAAAAATCTTTTTCATTACGGCGTAAATTTAATAGTGTGACCTCGAGTTGTTTTACGTCGGTTGCGGCATGATTCATATTCATTACTTGCTCGTTGGCAACCCAAGACATCCCAAGTACCAATAAGAGTGCACTTACCGAAATACCAGTAAGACCTAATAATTTATCTCTGATTTTCATCTTCTACGACATCCTCGCTGGCTAACATTGCTGATTTTACGGCTATGTCTAAGTATTCGGCTTGATGCGTAATAACTTTAAGGATAAATAGGGGTAAATAATCCTATTTTTATTATGATAATATAAATATTTTTAAAATTAGTTTGTTACGGGAGAAATTAATTTATATATATTTATGTTTTTGTTATTTTCAGGTTGAGGATGGATTGCTTTAGAGTGTTATTTATTGGTATTAATTTGGATACTAAATGCAAAATGTTAATCCTCTGTATTAAACTCCAGTTCGAATAAACATGTTTCTAAGCCCGCGGGTAAATTCAATAAAAGTCGATCAGTATTAAGTTCAAATTCTATGTCGCTAAACTGTATTGCATCTAAAATACTAAGCTGCTCAGAAAATAGCAGTAATCCTGTGCTAACAAGAATTGCGTAATAGCATTGTCGTGACGCCGAGTCTTCTGTTTCCATTATGGTTTTAAATGTTTCTAAAAACAGTATCAATATTTGTTCTTGTGTTTGATTACGATAAGACTCTTCAAGTTGAATTAATTGAGAATAGGTGAGTGTAAACTGATGATTAAAGTTACGCATATTAATGCACACGCTATCTTCTTTCTTATTATCATTGAAATTCACGAATCGGGCTAAATTATCGCTTTTTATATCAATTAAAAAGCTCACATTAATATCGTTATACATTGATTTTTTGATCGCCTCAACACTTATGCCTTCTTCGTGTAGCGCGCTAATATGATAGTTTAATATCGCTTTTATTAGTTCATCTTTACTTATACCTGCATGCAGCATTTGCTGATAAGTATCAGTAAGGTGGATACCTGCAATATCAGAAGATTGATTTTGATAAGCTGTGCTGCTGATAAAAGATGCGATCACTTGATTTGAAAATTCAAAGTCAAAGCCATTTAAATGAATATACATATCAACTCCTTATTAGCATTCGCTAAATCGGGGAGGAACAACGCAGTTGTTATAAGTATAACGGGTTATATTTGCTTAGTAAGGCAGATTAAGCATTGTTATTATTTTAAGATAAGTATAGTAAATCGCGGAAAATAGCGAGGAGGAATGGCTGCTTTTTAGATAAATATAAAGAGTTGAGCAGAGAAAAAATTCTCTGCCTCAACATAGCGTTAATAAGTTAACGTTATTTTAATTTTAGTGGCAGTGCTTCAAATTGAATGCCTGACCAGCCTGTGCGCATGAAATAACGGATGTTGGGATGATCATCACCCTCTGGATTATTTAATACGTCATCACGGTAATAAGTACCGAAACATTCTAACATTTCTTGTTTAGTAAATTTATTTAAACGACCTAATGCGAACAATTTGCATGAACCTGTATTTTCAGTAGCGTCGTTTTCTAGGTAGCCATTGTAAAATTTAGTGGGAGTGAAATCATAGCTTGCATCAATAACAGCGATGACATCGTCGAACTGAATAGTAGTTGGCTGTGCCGCTAGTTTATTTAAAAAGTCATTTAACATGGAGTGTCCCATTAATTTAAAGTATTTGCTATCTTTGCCTAATTTATCATAAATGTTAGTTAAATGAGTGATAATTTACCAATTAGTTTCAATGTTCACCTACTTATTCAATAAATCTGGGATGATATGGTACGCTTTCTCACTCAAATTGTGATTTTTTCGTGATAAG
This sequence comes from Moritella viscosa, assembly GCF_900120065.1. Classification (NCBI taxonomy): domain Bacteria; kingdom Pseudomonadati; phylum Pseudomonadota; class Gammaproteobacteria; order Alteromonadales; family Moritellaceae; genus Moritella; species Moritella viscosa. The sequence goes on along the minus strand of NZ_FPLG01000156.1, from coordinate 243,310 downwards.
TTAAACCTAGTATTTGATGTATGCTTTACTTAGAAATAAGTGGTAATAAAAGGAATGATTATGGTCATAGATCCTGTAGAGCAATTTAGAACGGTGATTAAAGGAAATATAGAAGGTGTAGATCAGGGCGTTGCTTTACTGACCTCGATGACAAATGAGCAGTATTGCATGCGCGCTAAGCCTTATGTTAATAGTTGTATTGGTGAGCATTTACGTCATGTATTAGACCTTTATTATGCGTTAAAAGAACAAGTTGGGATTATTGATTATGATGTTCGTCGTCGTGGTGCATTAGTGGAATCTTGTCGTGTGACGGGATTACGTGAATTACAACAAATCAAGACTTGGCTACTCTCATTACAGCCAAATATGATGAACAATAAAATGATTATGTCGACAGAAATTTCTGTGGTAGATACGTTAGTCGCACAAGTTGAGACATCATTAATTCGTGAACTTATATTTGTGAGTTCGCATGCTGTTCACCATTACGCATTAATGGATATATCTGCTAAATTGTGCGATTTTGATACACCTGATAATATGGGCCTTGCACCTGCGACGCTCACAGCATTAAGGAATGATTCATCATGTGTACAGTAAGCTGGTTGTTGGCTAATGATGGCTATCAAGTATTTTTTAACCGAGATGAACAAAAAGGTCGGGCATTAGCCTATTCTCCTAAATACTTTAATGAACGAGGGATTAAATATTTAATGCCAGTAGATCCTGTTGGCGGCGGTACTTGGATTGCAATTAATCAAGCTGGCTTATCAATATGTTTACTTAATTATTACCAAGAAAATACCCTCCGAAAAGATTTGATTAGCCGTGGTTTATTAGTTAAATCATTAATCAGTAATACATCTTTAACCAAGATCCGCTACGCACTCAGTAAATTGCCTTTACAGCGTTATGCCGCCTTTACGCTACTTGTGTTCCCGAGTCATCTTACAGTGCAAACCGGTGATGTTTACGCGGTACGTTGGGATGGTTATGCGTTAACAACGGTTACTGCTGTATCGCCAATGGTATCGTCATCAGTTGCCTTGTCTGAAGTGACGAACTACCGCGAAGATCATCATAATTCTATTCTATTACAGCATCAGGTATTATTTTCTGGGGACGGCTGTAATGATGAGCTGGACATTAAAACTGATTCTGACTTATTAGAGGTCGATGGCGTAGAAGAAAATATTATTGAGTTGACTAATCTGCGCCGTATCGAAGATAAAAACAGTTTAGCGTTGACTCGATTTCATGCCAGTCATGAACCCACACCGTCTTATTTATCTGTCTGTATGCATCGCGATGATGCTCATACGGTTAGTTTTACCCACCTTATCGCCACGAACAAGCAACTTAAAATGAACTATGTATGTGGTTGTCCGTGTTCATCTAAGCAACATCAGTCTTATGCTTTGTATCCACAGCGAGAAACTTACGTCGAAGTTGTTTAATACCGTAAGTCGGTTGTACGTCGTAAACCGCTTAAGGCAATAGAGCGTTGCTGTTGACAGGTTTACGACTCTGCTGATAGAGCATATAAATAGCAATTAATGGTAATACTCCCCAGTAGACTTGGTTAAGATTAAAGGTCGTTACGTTAGACATCACGGTTAACCCGGCAAAAAATATCACAATGCCAAGCTGAGAGTAGAGACTCTTGCTCACTAAATACTGGTAATTAGCTTGTTGTTTTGCCTTATCATAAAAACGTTTATTGAAATACAAACGAAATAATGCGGTAGCAAATGCCACGCTAAGTAAGCTTAATCCAATTGCAAAGCCGCTCCAATCTGGAGAGATCCAACCGCGGACTAACCAACCACAAAGATAAAATAACGTCGCGACTTGATATAGTCGGTATTGGGGCTGCTTGTCGATGGTATTTTTGATGAAATAAAAGATTAACCCCAAGGCTAAAGAAAGTGCAATCACAGTCAAACTAAATTGGCTGGTATCGTTGTTGGTTAAATGAAAAATACTCAGCACCCACAAATAGCTTTCGAGATACAAAAAAGGCCCATCAATAAGAAATACGATTTTGTCACGCGTACTAATCACTGATTTAGCCTGTGAATAATCACTTCGCTCGTAAACAAATGTCTGTGTTGCTCGTGCGTTTATTGTCATTATGCAGAAACTGAGCGAAGCAATCATGCTCAACGCAAATATAATCCAAGGTTGTGTTTGCATAAAGTAGCCGCCAAACAAGATCCCTAGTTTTAAACTGAACCCTAATATTAGCTGTAAATTACCAAATAGTCGTCCGGTATTACTGCTGCCACTGATGCTGTTAAAAAGAATACGTTGTAGCATCCAATAGCTGCAATTAAACAGACCGTTGAGTAAGCCTAGTATGATTAAGTTAATGTTTGCTATATGAAATAGCGCGACATAAATAAGCCCGATTTCTAAGGTGAACGATAAGATGATTAATGTGCGCCAGTAACCTCGGATAAATAATTGATGCCAGCCCCATAATACCATCACGAACCCCGCCCCTGTCCAAGCGATAAACTCGGTGAGGGGAGCAAGGTGTTGGTATTGTTGCCAAATAAGAATAGGGAGGTAAAAAGGTAATAAGCCAATCACAAAACTGTGAATGGCTGAAAATACAGTGAAATAACTGGCAGGTGCTAGCGTATGGAAAGGGCGAAACATTAGAATATGTCAGCTTGTTGATTCGTGGGTACGGTAATTAAATCCAGCTGTTCAGAAAGATCATCAGCTTGGCCGTAACGTGGATAATTGTGCATTTTTAAATAAGGACGCGAGTTTACTTCTAAAAAGATCAGCTTTTGATCGCGGGCATCATGTTCAATACCTTGCTCCATGATCACATCAATACCTAAAATTTCAGCATCAAATAAATCTAATACTTTGGCAAATAATTCATTGTTGTACGCTGGTATTAGATCACGCTGTATGGTCTCAACTACCCCCCCTGGTGCTAATGAAATACGATAAAATAAATCAACTTGTTGCTCAGTATTTGGAATCGAAGATAAGGTCAAACCCTGTTTAGCAAGATAATTGATTGTTTGCTGTCCTTGAGAAATAGGATTGTTACACGGGTATAACCCCATTTTTTCACGTACACTATTTTCTGTATTTATCAAAGTGCTAATCGTGTTTATACCATCACCTTTCACAAATGCTGGGTAGCGTTGTAATACTGAAATAACGCCTTTTTTAGTGATCACGACACGGTAGTTTTTACCCTGTAAATATTGTTCTACAACGGTTGTTGGCCACCATAATTTAGCAAAAAATATGGCACGCCAAAGTTCTTTATAATTACGAATCGGGAAATGGCTACCACGTGAAAATCCACTCACGTTAGGTTTTATTACTAATGGGAAACCATGTTCTTTGGCAAACTTTACGGCCGTAAAAGGGTTGAAGAAAATAGTACCTTGTGCATGAGGGATATGACCTGCAGCAAACTTATCACGCGCTTGTTTTTTTGAACGACAACCACGGCGTACTTCTAGGCTGTTGTAGTTACTGCAGCCATCCATGAATTTACTACTGATCCATTTGTAAATTAGTTGCTTTACTTGTTTCATCTTGACTAGAAATCCTTGTGTTATGACCCCATTTGGCGGCGATCAACTTATTAAAAAAGATACCTTGTGTTACTTTTTTGCTATTTAGCTGTTGCGCTAATTGAGCAAGAGAATGCGTGGTGTTATACAGTAACTGGTATTTCTGTAAGCGGGTCAAATTGTGACTTAATAAACTTAATGGCATAGGAACATAGAGGTTTACTTCGACTAATTTAAACTGGCGTTGCAGAAGGACATCTAATGAATCCGCTTTTAAACTATATCGTGCAATCGTAAAGTCACCCATACGATTTAATTCTTGCCATAGAATTTGTTGCTCTGCTGGTGTCAGTTTATTGGTAATATCCTGGTATTGAGTATCATTATTATAAATCCCATTTACTGGGAATTTGTCTGTGCTGCTGTTAATCACTTGTGTTATCGACATCACCGAAAATTGACTTGGCTTTTGCGGGTGTCTAACGACGAAGACTTCAAACTCGATATCTCCCGTTGCCGCTTCTTGAATTAAATAATTTTGTGCTTGATAGCTAGGGCTCGATCGTAAGGCTTCAAGTTCAGCATAATTACGGATACAACTGACTCCCGCTGAGTTTTGTCCCCATTCTGGTTTTGCGAATACGGGATAACGCGTAGGGAGTAAGTCACTTCTATCAATATACTGATTTAAACGCCATTCCTCAGGAGTGATAGCATCTAAATCTTGTTTCGAAAATATTTTCTTTTGATTATTAAAATATCGCGCATTAAGCTGAAAGTAACGCCATGGAATAGTCAAAAAGCGAAAGCAAAATACGAGATAATGTAATATTAATAAGCCGCGTATAATCATATGATTACTCTGCTTTGATTAATTTTAAGTTAATAGCGCATAATACCAAACCTAAAATTAAGATTGATACGGCAGCCATAAATAATGAGCCACCATCGCTTTTTCCGTCATGTAATACTTCAACACCAAGAGGGGTAAACAAGTGAAAGAAAACCGCACCCGCCATAATAGCGGAAGACGATAAACCACCTAATACGTGTATTTTTGCACGTAAACGTGTGCTGTTTTGGCCTGACATCTTATCTTTAACCAATAAAACTAAAGGGCTCAGTAATAGCAGACTTGTGACTAACTCTGCACTGCCAACGACAATTGCACCGTATTGCGCAAAGAAAGTGCCTAAATCGACAGATAAGGTTGTAGCCATCCATGAACCGATCGTAGAGAAAATATGCTCTGTATCTGGGTGTCCAGAGAATTTGTACGGGATAGAAGTCAGAAATACTTTAGCGATCCAAACAACGATAACCCAGCTTGCGATAGTGTAAATGCGTTTTTTTGTTAGCATATTAACAATCCTTTTAATTATATTTAATACTGTCACTCAATTTATGATTATTTAATTCAATACGTGAGGCCAGTTTTGGTCCGCTTTTACAATAAAGTTTAGTTTGTCTTTTAACCATTGCTGCCTGATATCTGCGTTGTAGTTTAAGTAAAGTTTACCGTTCACAATCGTCCATTGTGTTGGATCTGTAGAGGCTGTGCCATTATTCGCGACTGCATAGGCACAATAACCGCCATATTGTGGTGCGTATTTTGTTGGTTCTTGTTTGAATAATGCGAGGTGTTGGCTGTTACTAAAATACCAATCTTCACCTTTATATTCATAAGTGAATTTTTTTAAGCCTTTAACTGCTTTGGATTGGGTGAAATAAGCAACAGTGTCGTAGCCACTTACCGCTTTACTACTAAAATAACCCGTATAGATAGGATCTTTAGCAAAACTGTTGAATGAGAATATTAGGCTGCTGATAACTAACAATTTAATTATATATTTCATGTCTATTTATCCTACTGCGTTAAGTTGCTCTAATCAGGTATGTACTCGGTGTTGTATATACTATAGCGGTAATTAGATTTATAATTATCACGAAGTTATCACAATTTAATGGCGAAAAAGCACATTGTGTTATTCTTGGCTCTGTTAGCATCCACTCTTTATAGTTTGTAGTTTTTACCAAAGGTAATTTTATGGATTTTTATACGTTGGCCTTAGGTCTATTTATGCTGTGTCATGGTAGTTATATTTTATTCACGCGTGCGAAGGCAAAACATCAGAAAGCGCGTTTAAACTTTATGATGAAAGCATTAGGTCGACCATTTGGTTTTACCATTTATTCGCTTATTTATGTCATCCTACCAATTGGTTTTGGTGCATATATATCGTACTCAGGTATCAATAATGTGTCCTTGAGCGCATTATTTGCTGGTTAAGGCTTTAGGAATAAATATGTCTGAACAAGAAAAATCATATAACGTTAATATGTTGAAGCTTGTTAGAGAGGGTTTAACGGCACTTTCTGATGCGCAAGCACAAAAACGTAGTTTACAAAATCCAGTGTCGGAGACTCACTTTCTCGGTAATTGGATTATTAGTGCGCTAAAAGAAAAACGTTTTGATATTATCCTCGCGGGTGATTTGAATATCTGGTTGCAAGAAAGCCGTACGTTGGGGCCTAAAGCTGATTTCAAGCAACGCTTTGAAAAAATAGAGCGTGTGTATACGCAGATTTGTGAACTGGAATATAAGAATTTAACGCAGTTTATTTTAGAAGATATTTTGACTGAGTTAGATAATGAAGGCTGGTTGATTGAAACTGAAAGCAATGTGACGGATAAGTTTAAATTAAGCTCAAGCGGTGAAAATTCACTGGTTATTTGTGCTGAAGTTTATGATCGTGCTTTCTCTGATACCGATGGGGTATTAGAAAGCCCGCTTTCGGTCTTTATTCGTCATGGTGATCAAGCATTTATTGATAAAATGTTCTCACACGGCTATTTGGTGTTTGGTTCAACGAACCGTTCGATTGTGAAACGCCATAACCGGTATATTCTCCGTCCGTTTAATCACGCTAAAAAGTTAGCTATTTTACCGACACTAGCAGACTAAATTAGCATGATATACAGGGATGATCTTGATTGATTATCCCTGTGTTGTACGTGCTGTTAGTATCTTATTCATGCCCGTATTTTCGCTATTTATACTTTCAGTATCTTCTGGTGTTGTAACCGTTTTAGCAAATTGTTCAGGCAGAGGTTTCAATAAGCTAAATATTTGCGAAAACATGACAATCACAAACGTAATAAATAGATTGAAATGTTGAATGCCGGGTAACGGTAATATCACGCTAAATAGAATAAAAATGAGTGTGAACTTACAAGCATGACCGAGGATCATGAAGGTATTAGCGCGCATTATATTGGCTGAGCCGGTATACAAGAATGACAATCGGGTAAAAATATATTGTGGCAACAAGAAGATCATCCCACCTAACGCTGCGGAGCGCGTAGACTTATGATCGGTACCAAGATAAGTCGCTGAAACAATAAATAATACTAATAACAGCTGGCCTAAAATGAGTTTTAGTGCATAACCTCTGATGGCTAATTCATACGCATTATGTGGCATCTACAGCTTACCCTTCTTATTTAGATGAATTACACATAAGCGCTATTTTACCTTTTTCTTTATATCCATGCATAGCTAATCTTTAGTTAGCGAAGTAAAATAAGGTAAATAAATAATGTTTACAGCTAACTGTATATAATCATTATGATAATTCCATTACTGAATTTAGATCATCGGCGAGTGTTTTTAAAATGATAACTTGTTGTGATAGTTGTGTACCTTGAGTTGCGACTGATTCAGAGATTTTACTGGTTTTATTGACACTTTCTGTTACATCTTGGTTAGCGTGATTAAGCTCTAGTAAAACATTAACTTGTTTTTCCATGATTTTAGCGAGCTGCTGTACATCGGTGAGTGTACTGCCAACTTGATTAATAATTTCGGATAATTCTGTCACAGACCCTTTTATTACAATTTGTCCTTGGTTAACTTCTTTGGTGCTTTTATCAAGTAGCTGTCTTATTTCACGCGCAGCTTGATTACTTCTAGAAGATAAATTACGGACTTGATCTGCAACAACGGTAAAACCACGCCCTTGTTCGCCAGCCCGTGCAGCTTCAATTGCAGCATTAAGCGCTAATAAATTGGTTTGCTCTGCTACTGAGGTAATAAGGTCGGCAACGACAACCATTTCTTGATTACTGTATAAAATATTACTAATAGCTTCAGTCGAAGCGGTTAATGATGAAGCACTGGTTTGGGCTTGATTATTAATGTCTTCACTGCGTAACTGTAATTCCTGTACAAATTGTTCAGATTTTTGGAAATCTAACGTCATTTTATTTAGGCGATTAGTCATTTTTTCTGCGGCATTTTCTTGTATATCACAAGTGATATTGAGTTCATCGACTTGATTGTGTAGTTCACTCGACTGCTGTGATAATTGCTTTGCTATGCTTGTTAACTGGTTAGCGTTATCTCCAGCTAATACGAGTACACGGCTTAAGTTTTGTTCTTCTTTTTGTGATTTTTCTGCAGCGGACTGACTTTCTTGCTGCGAAAGGAGGGAGGCTGTTATCGATTTTTCACGCTGTTTAGCTATATATGCTTGGGCGATACAAATGATAACAAGCGGTATCATAATACCAGACCAAGTTTCACCAGCTACACTCGCTTCAGATAAGATTACATTAGGTAGTTCGGTGCTATGTAATGATAGGTTGACCATCCAAGCTGTAACGGCAATAACAATTCCACTCCAGCATATTGCCATGGTTAAGCTTGCGGTGAGAAAAAATGAAATGATGAGCAGTGGGATCCAGAATGCTTGCGGAGAAATAATCACCCCTCCTGTCTGATAAACTAGATTTAAAGCGTTAATGACCATTCCTGTAAAGCCGATATTCAGGGCTAGATTGATGGTTTTAAATAAGCGTAATACAAGTGCTGCAATCAGCTCTGCACAGATTAAAAAGAGGGAGGTGTAGATCATCGCTTGATGATCATGACTGTACCACTTTACAAAACTGTAGATTCCAGAGATAAATGATAATAATGTGAAAAAAAGTATAATTTCAACGATTTGATGCTGGTTTTTATCCCAATTATTGCGTTGTGGAAAAAACAGTGTTCGCCATAGAGAAAATGGGTTCATGGTATCGATTCCTTGATGCGTTCTTTATGGTAGCTGATTCATAGGGGATGTATGGCGACTGCCTGATAAGAATGGCAGCCGATATTTTGGTGGTTAGCTATTAAGCATATCTTTTTTTAAGTCTTTATCTGTTGGCTTATCACCTAACCAGATCGTAAGTACCGCCTTTCTAAAGTCTTCTCCTGATGTAATAGACATAAACTCGCCATTTTTATAGTTAATCAATCCTTCGCCAGGTACACTCAGTAGTGTAAATTGATCACCTTTTTTAATCGGATCTGCGAACGTATCAATAAAGGCTGCTATTTTGGTATCTAGGTTTTTACTTTGCCCTGCGGTTGCACGTTCAAAACCTTCTTGCATCGCTTTGATCATTTTTTCGGATGTGATCATACTTGAGGTGATATTTAAGCGAATCGCGACGGCTTCATCACTATTAATCACATCATTACCTTGCTCCATCTTGTCATGGGTAAATAATGAACCAACATATAAATCGATAAAAAATTTACTACGAATACCCGCCCCATTTAGCTGTAAGTTTTCGCCTTGTGGTTTAATGCTATCTGGAATGCTTACACCAGAGATCTCTGTTGTCGCCATGGCATTACTGTTCATCATTAATAGGGTGCTTAATACTAATGCTGTTTTTTTCATTGAACTCTTCCTGAATGTAATTTTAGCTGGCCTTCTGAGAAGACTATATCTAGATGAAAATGCAGATATAGCCTGTTACTAGAATGCTTAGATATAACTGACTAGAATGCGAATTTGTAACCTAGGCTGTATTTATCGTCAGCGCTGGTATTGTCACCGCTATAGTACAATGTAATTGTTTGTGTTTTGGTTAGGTAATAGCCAAGCTTGAGATCCCAAGCGGTAGATGCCATCTGTAAACCGCCGTCTATGATATCTTTATCCCATTCTTTACCGGCAAGCGCTTTGGTATAACGGATGCTACCTAGGGCAAAGAAATCTTCATGTGGTTGGTAACGGATATAAGCCATTGCAGTACCAGTTGTAGTCATCCAGTCCATGCCTTCAGAACTGGTTGTTGTTAAAGCCTGTTGGCCCATTAATCCTGCAAGGGCTCTTTTTAAGCTGTTAGCTGCCTGAGTATTACCACTTGCTTCGGCTTGTACAATACCAGCTTTTGTTTTAGCAATTGCAAACTCTAAATTTTGAGACGTATTATCTTCAGCTACGACACCACCAACCAACAGCATTGGCCAAATGTAGATGTCATCACCAATTGGAATAGTTGCTACTGGACCCGCTTGTGCAACTACCATATTACCGAAAAACGGATGTTCAGCTGCCACAATATCAGCAAAACCACCGAGGCCATTTGTGGTATTGATATTGCCGTAGCGTAAACGGAAGTTACGGCTAGAAATATCACGACCAGTTGTAGGCTCTGTATAGTTATCCTCATCAAGAATATCTTTTACTTCGAAGATAAAGCCACTGCGTTGTGTATCGGTTTTAGTTAGAACAGCCATGGCTTCAAAATCAAGGCCTTTGTTGCCATAAGCCAAACCAGCATAAGCATAAACCGCAGTCGGGTCAGCCATATCTGGGCCATCTGTTTTTGCTTCTTCTGCAATCACTGCCATTGACGAAAAAGATGCTAACACTGCAAGAGTTAAGATACCTTTTTTCATAATTTACTCCGTTTATCATTATTTTTAAAATTAGATACTTTATGGTTTATTTATTTAGATTTTTTGCGCTTAATGGTCAGTAGGCGCTGTTATGCTGTAGCTTTATTCAGTTGACGTTGTTGCCATTTTTTAGTGAAGAATAAGTAAGCATAAACACCATTAATAATGAAACTGGCTGCACCAGCTGCAAGCATTAGCTCATCATTACGTGGCATGGCAACGACATTACTTTCAAACATGGCTGGGTTAGTGAAGTAATACATGAATGAACCGGCGAGGGTAAACGCACGGGCTTGTAACCAGGTACCTTTCTTGATGAATAGCGCTGGAAGTGTTGCTGATATCAGAACCATCAATTGGGCTGTTGCAGAGCCTGGGAAATTTAAGTAAACAAACACGATATTCCACACATCATAAGCAATGATCCAGAAGGTCGTCATCGCTGGCCAAACCATGTCTCGTTCTTTACTCTTATCGGCATGAATACTAAGCCAGCCTGTTAAGGTGATAATTGATAAGATACCACCAATGGCATTAAGTACATTTGCCGTATTACCCATACTAAAGTCTTGCATGACAGCTTCGGAGATATTAATGGCGAGGAATGCCGCTGCACCAAATTTAGCCCATTTCATGTTGCCTATTTTGGTAAAACGGATCAGGGTGAATAATGCTGCCGCACCGACTACCGAATAAAGTTTTACCCATTTAAACCAGTAAGTAACATCATAGCTAGACCACAGAGGGATAAGTACAATCGGTAAGATAAAAAACAATAAGTAGTTACTCCAAACTACACGACGGCATATTTCGTTCAGTAGCATTAGACCAAGTAATACCAAGAGTACGTGCCCGTAGGATCGGTATTCATACCATTTGTGAATGGTAAATGAATCGCCATCTAGGTTAAAGCTAACGCGATCATCAGCGAAGAATGTTAGCGTTGCACCGTCAAAATCTTTAATTTTAGAGTCTTCGTCGCTGTTAATGATGATACGGTTATCTTGCTGCTGCCAAGATTGCGGTTCGCTGTAGTTAAACCCCCCCGATTGTTTGATTACTTGTACTTGGTTATTATCTGCAAACTCTAAACGATAAAGCATGCTGCCTTCGCCTGGTTTACCATCTCGTGTACCTTGCCAAACCGTATTTTTAATGTCGGTTACGTAGCTCATATCATTATTGGTTGTGGTTGCATTTACGCCGCTAGCACAGAGTATCAGTAGCAATGTACACATTGCCATAAACATAGAGTTAATCTTGTTTTTCATCATTATTCATCTCTCTATAATTCGGGGGCAGGGATAGCGCCCACCCAGTTGGCACTATCTGCTGATTTATATAATTAAGCTCTGGCTAGTTTTCCTTTGGGATCTGGGTTTAATTCAGTACCAGCATATTCACTTATTAATGGCTGGTTTTTACCACAAGGTGGCTCTCCAGTTGGGTTATTACGTTTTTTATTGAAGTACCAAATGGCAAATGGTACATGTAGTGCAAGGTTGATCGCACCCCAGAACCAGAGCACTTGCTCATTGGCCCAGCTTGAAGAGTCCATTACAGGCGTGAAGATATCAGCGTTTGCACGTACCAGGATATGGAAAGCGAGCGTATATACACGTGCTATGATGTATAGCTCTGGGCGACCTTTGATTAATGGATATAGCTCTGCGGCCATTAAGATACAGAATGAACTCGCAAAGAAACCAGGGTTTTCACCAAATACAAATGCCAGATTCCATGTTGTGTAAAGGAAGTTCCACGCTGCGGTAGAGTAAAATAGCAGATCGTTAGGTTTATCACGACCGATCACCCAGTACATACGCTGACCATTTTTGTAACGTGGAAATGGGATCGTAATACACAAGATCACACCACAAATAGCATTAAAGTGATTAGCTGTTGCGAAGTCTTTAACGGTGGCTTCGGCGATATTAAGGAAGAGTACTGCATAGAGTACTTTTAGTACCCAATCCCCTCGGAACAAGGATAAGAACTTATTTGGGTTATCATGATACAGCCAAGCGATACGTGCACCACCTACCACAATTGCGGTTGGAATCAGTACACTGACAGTTTTAGCCCAGCGGAACCAGCCGTCTAAGTTTTCTGCCCATAAGGGCGCTGTTAATAATGAGAGTAACCAAAATGCAGCCGTTAACTTTGGTGTTCGACGCATGCCTTCGACCATTAATAGCAAAAACAATATGTAGCCACTCATGGATACAACATATTGCCAAACAGGAATATTCATAATACCTCCAATAAGTCTTTATAACTTAACCATTAACATGTAGAGCAATAACTCTAACTTGGTTTTATTATAGTTATTTAGAGGCGTGGATAACGCGATTTTGATCACGGATTACGATTTAAGTAACCCTAAATGGATATACTTGGTCGCTATGTGCTTTATATCTAATTTATGCTATTTTTTTGCGACAGGGCGCAATGATCTCTCTCTTATGTAGGTAAATCATTGGTGAATTTACGGTGTGTGATATACAGATAATAATATGTAATGTAAAGATAATGCTGGTAGGGGCTCATTTTGCTAGCATAACGTAATCATTATCAAGGAACGGATGAAAATGGAAATAGAATCGAGTTACAACACCTTCACGTTAACAGTCGAGAGCAGCGTTGCGCATTTACAATTTAGTCGACCTGATAAATTGAATTCAATGAATTTGGACTTTTGGCGTGAATTCCCTGCGGCCATCGCAGCGCTTTCTATGACAGACGATTTACGTGTGTTGGTCATTTCAGCGCAAGGCCCACACTTTTGTGCTGGTATGGATTTAGAAGTATTCCAAAGCCCTGACAATTTCCCTATGGGTAAAGAGAAAGCCAGAGTCAGTGAAGCGATGCGTCGTTTTATCATGCAGTTGCAGCAAGTATTTACTGATATTGAACAATTACGTATACCTGTATTAACGGCTATTCAAGGTGGCTGTATTGGTGGTGCTCTGGATCTTATTGCGGCATCAGATATGCGTTATTGCACGCAAGATGCGTTCTTCACGATTAAAGAAGTGGAGTTAGGCATTACCGCTGATCTGGGTACATTACAGCGTTTACCGAGTATATTACCGCAAGGTATCGTGCGTGAACTCGCGTATACAGGGCGTAATTTTAGTGCCGCAGAAGCGGATAAATTTGGTTTGGTTAATCAGGTATTTGAAACGCAAGAAGCCATGTTAGATGGTGTGTTACAGATCGCCAGTCAAATAGCTGCACATTCACCATTGGCAGTAACAGGCAGTAAAGAGATGCTTAATTACAGCCGTGATCACGGTGTTGACGATAGCTTGAAATACATGGCAACTTGGCAAGCTGGTATGTTGTGTTTAGAAGAAACGATGACGATCTTACAGGCTAAAAAACAGCGTAAAGCCCCCGAATTAAAACCATTACGTAAAGTGACTGGGTTGTTTGATAGTTAAGGGGCAGAGACGCCATAAGAATTTAATCGGTGGTATTTAAATAGCCTCAAAAACTATAATCCATAGGTGATTGGTCTAGAGGCTATGTTGTAGGGGTCTGCTTATTCTTTAATTCTCGATGCTTGGAATTATCGCTGTATTTTGTGCTAATGAAAACTCAATCAGTTCCAGCATCTGGTCCTGGATCATCGGCAAACTTCTTGCTTCTACGGCTGCCGCTAAAGGTTCGTTAAGCGCAGTGCTATAACTACGATAGCCTTTTCGAATAGGAATCGACATTGACATTGGAATGCCTTGGGCAACACCACCACCAATTAACTCGATTGCTTGTGCTGTAATTAATACGGTTTTAGGATCGTGAATCGGTTGGAAAATAATACCATTCTCATCTGAACGAACCATTATCCCTGATAGATCCGGTCTCCAACTCTCATCTAGCTGTGGCATGAAACGCCATGCACAATGCCAGTCTTGGCATACAGAAGGTCTTTTGGTGTAGATCTTACAGCCACCTTTTTCCATCAAATTTTTACAGACTTGATCCGCAGGTTTTTTAAAATTGTCATCATCGATCTGAAGGACAACACAGCAGGCTGTACATTCTCCACATTCCCGACTAGGAACTAAATGTGACTCATTATTTTTACTCAATTCTTCCACCTGCATACGACAATTTAAAAATGATTGATATTTCTAGCAGCTCTTATAACTTAACATTCACTGTATTACTACTGTTCTTTGTTATGTATAGCCCGTCAGTCGCTAACATATTGAAATAGGATAGCCTAATATTGAACAGGGGGCAGAATAGGACTGTAAAAGTTTATTGCTTACTGAATTTTAGATACAAAAAAAGATGCGCTAAGCATCTTAATATAAATCTTTTAACAAAGAGAATGGCGGGACGGAGGCAGTCTCCAATCGCTCATAAACTATTGATAGCTAAAGACTGATGCGTTTGTCATTACTATCAATGGTACATCTAGTGGTACAAAGCGAATTTGTCATGAAATAAAAATAATTTTATTTACAACCTTGATAGTCGACTTATCGCTTAGATACAGTTTATTCTACCATATTACTTCAATATGCCATATCCGTTTAAACAATGCAGGTTGTAACGCTTTTTTTAGCATCGTTTCGAACATTATTTGCATATCATAATTATTGTTAGGCTATTCTTGTATGCTTACGAATTATGCCTTAAAGAGCTCATTGAGGTGTTAGTTAAATATACAGGAGTTTATGTTGAAAACATTAGAGATCCATAATAAGAAAAAAAGATTGAGAAAAAAGCTATATCTAGGCGAGTTTGCGATCTACGGATTTGAATTTAATTGTAAGGTAAATACGAATACTGAAGAGGAACTTGATAAGTTTCTTGATGACATCATTGATTTAGTTGAGCGCAGAGCTCTCGTAGTTGCCGGTGGTGGGGAACCTGAAAATTTTGATATGTTTGTCTGCTCTAGTTATCGCTATGGTTCTGTGACGGAAGAAGATCGTAATGCTTTTGCTAAATGGTTATCAAATCACTCTCTGGTGTCTGAAATGACTATTAGTGAGCTTGTTGATGTAAATTACGGTATTTAATTCAACTTGCTACTTTATATTTAACGATTAATAGGGGCGTTTGTAGAGGCTTCTGGGAAATATCTTTTTTGAAATATGTTTTAAAACGCTATAGAATTAACACAGAGCACCTGGCGCTCAGTGTTATAAGTCTCCTGTATAGCAGACACTAGCCGTGACCTGACCCGTTTAAAGGGGGGCGAGCCAGCATTTTATATTTCAGATTATATGACTTTCTTGACAATACGTTTGGAGATATTCAGGTCACTATTTCTAACATAATCGAGAAATATTATGCTCAATCAACAATATTGTAGCCCTCTCCACCAGCCTAATTTACGATTCAAA
The DNA here is from genome assembly GCF_900120065.1 of Moritella viscosa. Taxonomy (NCBI): domain Bacteria; kingdom Pseudomonadati; phylum Pseudomonadota; class Gammaproteobacteria; order Alteromonadales; family Moritellaceae; genus Moritella; species Moritella viscosa. The sequence goes on along the minus strand of NZ_FPLG01000156.1, from coordinate 227,647 downwards.
AACTTCATATTTAGTTTTTTCGGTGTAATTAAAAGAGCGAAACAACCTCCCAGCCATCAAGTACTATGCCGTGCCGTTAGAATTGCTCTGGGAATGGGCCCTGATTCAAATAATTATCCAACAGAGTTTTGCTTTGACACTAGTGCACCTAAAACAGCTGTCTTCATTGAAAAGTTAAAGGCGTCACTTAAAGAGTTAAAAGGGTATAATTATAGCTTTAATTTCTTAGCTTTTTCTTTAGCGAAGGCATTAGGTTACTTAGATTATCCAACCCTATTGTTAACACTGCATTGCTATCAGAATTTTAAAGCTGGAATATGGGTATTTGATGATGACAAAGTAAGTTATCCATCTAACTTCGATCCCCAAACATTCTTAAATAAACGTTCATTTACGTTCTATATGCCAGATAGCCTTAATTATGGATCTTCTAGTCAAGTTTACAGTGTGGGCTACACATATTGTGTATTTAAAGATGAATCAGCTGGTGGTTACTATCCCCTTCATTTTACTTCTAGGTTAATTCGAAAGTCCGCAAAACGCTGCTGGGGAAATACTCCCGTTGAGGCTGTACTTTGGCTTATTGCGAACCGAGTTGTTGAGTATGGATCTAAAGCATGGAATCAATATGTGAGCGCTGCCTGTACTAGGCTTTACATGGAACAGTCTAGAGATAAATATTATAAGGCTGTATTTATGGCTGAAAAGTGGAAGAATTCAGATTCATTATCAGAGCTAAAACGACAAACGCTTAAGACTTATCTCTGTAATGAATCATAGTACTTAGACGGCTACCTGAATTACACTCTGAAAATATCCATTTCGAGTGTAATTTAACTTTATAAGTAGTTCAATTATTTGGCTACTGCTCTCAGTTTATTATCAATCACTACTCCGTCTCAAAAATAACTTTATGCTCTAATGTTTCAATGAGGCTAGCTTCTCTTTCCATATCATGAAGGCTGATAATCCTAGAACGGCTTTTAAGGTAGTTAGATGTCATGTGGTAGCTGTAATTTACTTTATAATAAAAGTCAGGGAAGTTAACGCCGTTTTCTTCTGCTAACTCAATCAATTCATTATGCTTAGTTCTGTATTCAGCTAAATTCTTTACTTTCAGTTGAACCACTATGTTCAAGTCGCCTAGAAACTCTTTAGTGCCGAGGTAACTACCAAAGATAATCACTTTAGATACACAGTGTAAGTAGTCTTCGTTTTTATTTACGCGTTTAACTCGTAGCATGAATTTATTTAATGTATTTTCTACTGATTTTCGTTTATATGGTTTTGATGTTGAGGCCATTGCTAATAATGAACCTTTTTCAGTGACAGAATAACTTGAATCTTTCTCGTCGTTATTTGTCTCCTGTATATAACAACTCTGTACTAAATCACTTAGTACAATGAGCGAATTTTCTGAACTACACTTTAAAAAATCATTTATATTAATAACATAAAATTGTTTTTTTTGGCGTAACAATAACATTAGTTTTTTTGCATCTAAGGCTGGAATACCACATATCATTGATTTAGGATCAATATTCATATTATCTATTCTCTCTCATTATTTTAAACTTCCAGACTATGTCCATTAACCATTCTTTATAGTTAAGTGTTGATAACTATCGATTAAAAATCATATGCCAATGTTTTTCCTTTTAGATTCGATGCCGAGTCACCAGTTGATTGGTGGCTATCATGATCTTCATCATCCCAATAATCTTCGAGTGAACCGTTAACATTTATAATCTCATGTTCTTTAAGCCCGAATTTACCGATTACAGGTGAACATTGAGCTTTAATATTTATATCTAAAGTTCGACCGGGGACATCATGCTCACTATGGTGAGAACCGCTTGCGTTAGCACTTAATTCGATAATAAAATCAGTGTCAAAATCATATGAACTAAGAGATACATCTTCAACACCATCACCATTGCCATAGTTTGTCATTGAATCTGCTATTGGGCCTGATAGGTCGTCTCCATTGAGTAAATCGTAACTATCTTCACTCACTAATTCACAAACTTTTTCTGCAAGTGAATCCCCATTAATAAAGTCGTAAGGAAGTTCGTCGAAAGTCATGCTTATGTGGTCAAAAAGCATATCGCTACTTAAATCTTCATTTTCAGAATTTTCAGTTTCTACAATATCTTCCAGTCTTTTTGAAAGTAATTCATCATCATAGTAAACATAAGCCATACCCTGAAGTCCACTATTAGTAAAGTGGGGATCATTTAGTAACGCATTAAAATCATCATAACCAAAAATAGCGGCGCAGGTTTCAGATAGTCCTTTTAATGATAATGTGATGCCATCTTGGGCGAGGCTCTCACTCAATAGGTTTAAAAATAAATATGAGGAAGGAAAGCGAAGAGAGGCCATAGTCGACCTATTTTCTGCTGATGCCTGCTTGAATTTCCAACTTGATTGTTCTTCTTCTTGTCGTTTTTTATCAGTAACAAGTTTGTGTTCATCGGCAAATGATTTTGCTTTCTCTGCATGTGAGCTTAAAAGGATATTCTTCTGCTTTAGGTGCAGTAGTTTTTCTTGTTCAACATTGATATCAATTTGTACTGAATCTTTTAAAAAATCATTGTCTGGGTTTGCTTTGAGCTTAATTTTATTCAACTCAAGTTGTTTTTTAGCTTTACTTATATCTAAATCAACAACTTGATTGTGCTGCTTTATTTCAATGGGGTTGAGCTTTCCTTTTACCCAATGAGAAAATTTAGGTAATAAGTAAAGATAAACCCATGTCATAATAAAGGGAGCTAATAAAATTCTTGGATTTGAAAATAGTAATAATGGATGACTTAAAATATCAAATTCGATTGAAATTGTTTTTATTTTATCTTCAATCGTAGCTGTACTGAAAAATAAAATAGCTAATTTATTCCAATTACAAAGACACCACGAAAGAACAAGAGCACCTATGATTGGTTCATTGATCCGTGTTTTAGCATTACCTTTAATTGATGCCCAAATATCGTCAAAAATTTTCATTTATATCTCTATTATAATTATGGTTATTTTATTTTTGGTGGTTAATCCTTTTCAAACCACCAGCCCATGCCCATTAACCTTGAGCCATTCTTTACACTCTTGGTAATCAGGCATTACTCGTTCTACTTCTTTCCAGAATTGCGGAGAGTGGTCGTGGTGGAGTAGGTGGCACAATTCATGTATTACGACATAATCAACAATGCGGTTAGGAGCCATGATGATAACCCAGTTGAATTCAATATCACCATAGGGTGTGCAACTTCCCCAGCGGCTTTTAAATTCCTTAATACGTACGACCGAGGTTTCAACACCAACTAGCGGCTCATAACGCTGTACCTTTTCCGTTATCTTTTTCAAAGCATTGCGTTTATACCAGTTAACTAAGAATCGGCGAATATAGTGATGTTGCTGTGTAATGTCAGGGATGGATATCGTAATACGGCCATTGATTAGTTTTGTTGCTCCTAACTCACCTTTAAGCACTTTTAAGCGATAGTTTCGCCCTAGGTAGGGGAAGGCCTCACCTGATACATATTGTTTATTACTGGCAGGTGTTGCTGTGCTATGTAAGGCGATCTTACTCATTATCCATACATGTTTATCTGCAACTAGCTTTTCAATCTTGGCAATGTCGAGCTTTTTAGGGACGACAACCATTACCACACCGTCTTCAACTTTTAACGACGCGGTCTTAGTGCGAGATGTTCTTGTTATCTCCACGAGGTAGCCCTTTCCTTGGATCACCTCGGGTTCATTTTTTTGTATCTTCATCGACTTACTGATTACCACTATTTATTGCCAAATTTGGTTTTAGCTAAGTCCATAAAGCGTTCTTGCAAGATACTGACTAACGCTTTATCACCAAAAGGTTGGTCGAGTACAGCTCGTTTTATTTCTCTCTTCATGCGCTTCACTTCATTCTGTTTATTGAAGAAGTCGATGATCTCTGTTGCTTCATCCAGAATGGTAACCAATGCTTGTATGGTTGCTTTAATCGCATCATGTATTGATTCATCAATCACATCACCGTCACTGGCTTGGGTGACTTCGGTGATCAGGATATTGTAGAAGGCGAATTCAGTTTCAGATAAACCCACGTCTTGTGCTGCTTGCTGGTGGGCATTACCTATATCACCTGTTAACTCTAGTAGTAGGTCGAGTTGCTGTGACCATTCACCTGCGGTTTTCTCGATAATATCGCGTAGACGTAAGCTTAATGAACGGTAGTACTCAGGGTCTTCATCTAAGTTAATGGTAATGTGATGCTTGATAGCACTCTCTATCTCTGAGGCTTTAGATTCATCTGATTTAGTGGGTTTGATGCTTTCTTTGAAGTTGGCAGACAATAAATCTACGGGTGGGATCTTAGGGTCTACGCCTGTACTTAGGATGTGTTCATCCACTAGCTGACGAACCTTTTCACCAATTTCTTTCATGTCTAAACCCGCATCACGATATAAGGTTTTTGCGGCGTTATGGATCTTACCTAATAACTTCATATCTGCGGTGAAAGGCGCTGCGGCGTTGTCGGGTAAGATGACATTTAATTGTTTAGCAAATTTCTTAAAGGCTAAATCAAATTGAGCACGAACAGCCTCGTCTTTTAATATTAATACGTAATCATCAATATCAGTGCTCTTTACATTTTTAAAGAACGACATTGCACGAATATGCGCAACTTGTAACTTAGGTATCTCGTCTTTCAAGCTTTGATATGAACCATCAACATCGTCACTACTGAATAATTCCAGCGCATCGGTAAGGTGAGTCGCTAAACCATGATAATCGACTACATAACCGCATGTTTTGTTTTTATAGGTACGGTTCACACGGGCAATAGCTTGCATCAAGGTATGGTCTTGTAACTTACGGTCGATATACATAACCTGCGCAATCGGAGCATCAAAGCCCGTTAATAGCATGTCTTTAACGATTAAGAACGCGGTATTATCGAATTTCTTGTTTTTCTCTTCAGTGCCTTGCTTGTCGAGTCCAAATGGCTTTTTGAAATTTTTAATAACCTTTTTCTGATGTACTTTATCTGTGTGTTTAGCAATATAAGCTTTATCGTTATGATCGCCTGATATGATCACTTCAGAGGGCGGCGCACCCAGTTCATCTAAGGTTGATTTGAAGATGGTTGCTGCGTGACGACTACCGACAACGATCATAGCTTTGAAACCGTCAGGACGAATACTTTCTTTGTAATGTTTAAGCAGATCGATACATACCCAACGAATACGGGCTGGGGCTTCGCGAACCGCTTTTACTACACCGTACTTCTTTTTAATCTCGCGCTGTTCGTCTTCAGTGTAATCACCAAAGTATTCTTCAAACAGTTTATCCAGTGATTCGCCTGCTACTTCAGACTTAACCTCACGGCCTTCATACAACAAGCTCACTGTTGCCCCGTCTTCTACTGCTTGGTTGATCTTGTATTCGTCGATGTAACCACCAAATGCTTGCCCCATCTTTTGGGTTTTAAGCAGTGGTGTACCTGTAAAGCCAATTTTAGGTGCATTGGGTAAAGCGGCATTAATGGTCATGGCTAAGCCACCGAATTGGGTACGGTGGGCTTCATCGGCGAGTACAATAATTTTGTCACTTGGGTTTAAGTCTGCGAACCCTTCGGTAATCGTTTTTTGTTTTTCTTGCTCTTTTTCTAGATCAGAGAACTTCTGCACCATGGCGGTTACTATATCTGAACTGTCTTTCTTCAGTAATTCTTTCAGTTGTGAAACTGAACCTGCGTTATAAATTGTATCACCTTGAGCATCACGGAAAGTATTAGAAAGCTGCTCGTCTAATTGTGTTCGGTCGGTAATAAACACTAGTTTATATTTATGTAGGTCTGTGTCCCTACGCATTTTTACTGCCAGCATGACCATGGTTAATGATTTACCACTGCCTTGGGTATGCCATACAACCCCTGATTTCTCTTTGCGGTCTTTACCCGTTCTTAGGCGTTCGATAACTTTGTTTACTGCGCGGAATTGCTGATAACGTGCAACCTTTTTAATGATTCGTCCGTCAGTGGTTTCAAAGATGATGAAGTTTTGTAGCAGGTCTAAAAAGTTACCTTTGCTAAACATACCAGCAAGTAAACGTTGTTGTGCTGTTACCTTGGTTAAGTCTTCATAACTTGGAGTCGGGCTATAACCAGCAGAAGGTTCGGCAACTCTATCAAGCTGTGACAACTTTTCATTATTGTCTAAAGCATTTACTGGCATCTCGATATCCACTGTAGCGCGGAAGTCGATGACGTTATTGGTTAATGATTGCTTAGCGAGTACTTGGTCTGTAAATGGGTAAGCGTCTTTCCAGTCGCCATAGTGAGCTGCACTAGAGCTAATAGTACCTACCTTGGCTTGGTCACGGCAGGTCGAGATCATCAGTTGGTTATACCAGAATAGCTTTTCAGCACCTTCATGGTCTTCAGGGTTACGGATATTGGCATAACGACGTAATTGGTCAATACCTTCACTCATTGGTGCCGAGATGTAAGGGGATTTACATTCGATGACTGCAAGCGGAATACCATTCACAAAGCATACAATATCGGGAATGATATTTTGATTACCTTCAACCTTAAATTGGTTGGTACAAATGAATTCGTTGTTTTCTGATTGGTCGAAGTCGATAAGTTTAACGGTTTGCCCTTTTCGACCTTTGCCTAAGTCTTGCTCTACGGATAGGTATTTAACCAACGTTTGATAAAAGGCGTGGTTGTATTCCATCAAGGCGGCAAAGTTAGGGTGGGTAACCTCTCGGGATACTTTGCGAAGATGCTCGTCACTGATCCAAGGGTTAATACGCTTGATTGCCGCTTCTAGGCGTTTAACTAAGATAACATCACGTAGTGAAGCACGTTCAGGTTTACCGTCAGCACAGACATGTTCTGGTGATAGGTGCTTACCGCGAATATATGACCAGCCTAGTTTAACTAGTTGGCTAATAGCAGGGACTTCTACTTTATCGAATTCGTTATTTTTCATTTATCTTTCAGACTCACTTTGCTGAGATAATACTGCTTGTTCGGTTTTGGTAAGATAATGCTCGATTGTCTCTTTTATTGAAGCAACACCACTTTCAGTCATTAGCGATTCAAGTGGTGTTTCAAAGCCGAATTTAACAAATCCATTGTCTAACTCAAGATCAACTGATGTACTGTAATCAGGATAACGTCCAGATTCCCATCGATCATAGAAGCCAGTATCAACGCTTGTTATAGCGCGATAAATCGAAATTCGTAATATGCTCTGGGCTTCATCAACACTTACTTTTAGGTTCAATGGATCTGGTTGCCCTTTACACTGTTCATCATTAATACCAGAGTCATTAATAACAATGAACTCAACAATATAATCACTGATGGTAACTTTAGCTTCGTCATTAATATGTTTAAATACATAACGAGTTGACTCTGCTGGTAATAAGTCCCACTGCCATTTTTTGAATGGGTTTCTACCTGGCTTATTGAAGCGTACTGGTGCCCAAAAATAGAACTCAGTATTAGCATCATGAGCAATCTGCTCGATGGTCGGCAATAAACGCTGGTAATAAGCAGCGAGTAAACGATGTGCAGTACGGACTTGAACAAATAGGTCGTCAGTTTTATTATTCATGTTTATTATGCCTTTAAGCTCGATTGGAATTGTTGCAGATTTAGAGGTTGAAATGAATGATTCAATAATTCATTCATATTCTCAGAATTGGAAAATACCTGCTTTTTAAGATAGGAAGTAATATATGTTTCAGTTAATGATAAAGGGAGGAAACCATTGTATTGAACAAGGTCTGGCCATTTGAATTGTGATGTTTGCAAACCATATAAGCTAAGACCCTCTAATATATCATTCAAAATACGGTCATCTTGCTTAGTTAGCTCAGTATCTGTGATTAACGTTAATATATGCTCTGTTACTGCTGCCCATTCTAATGCCGCTATACCATTTAATTCTACGTACTGTTTCAATAAACCAGCTGCCCATTGTTTTACATCGAATACTGAAATTCGACCAATCGCTAAGAAGTAGAGAGGTTTGCCTTGGTATTCTTCAGATTGCAGAAACGAGGCTATCTCTTTTTGCCATTGATTGAAATATTGATCTCCACCAGCTGGTGGTTTCACTTCAACAATTATATTGCACTCTGAGAAATTCAGAATTAAGTCAGGCTCAACTTGGTTTGAGCCTTTATCATGTTCATGGATAAAGCGAGGCCAGTAGCTAATATCTTCTAATTCCCCAAAGTCAGTTGGAATACTGCCATTATATGCTTTAAACCAATGTTGCAGCATATTCCGTTGTACTTCATCAGAGAGATAATAAAATCGCTCAAAGACTGTCGATGTCAGCAAATCTTCACGGGCCTTGAATAAGCTAGACCAACTAACGGAATCATCTTGATTATGTTCAATACGTCCTGCTTTTCCGTGGAGAATTGCTTTTAGCATTTTATTTTACCTTATCGAATTTGTTGTTTTACATTATGGCTAAAACCAATAGCTATAAATAATACGCTTATATTACCTATATTTACTTATAAATTCTGTTAGTAAACTCAGTGTTAACAAAAATAAATTCAGTGACTTGCAATTTGGACGGTTTACCCCCCATCCCAAGACATTTTTAATCTGTCATTATCTCTCTTGTTGGCGGGAGCTTCTGCCAATATTAAATTAAATTGATGGAGAAATTATATGAGTAAGAACAAAACACCAATGACATCAGATGCAGCTGCTCGAGTTCAAAGTTCAACGGCTAAACAGAATGGTGGTTCAGTTGATAAAGGTAGTTTTGCAGCCCGAGCTACGAGCGCAGGTGCTAAGAACTCAGGTGGTTCATCAAAGCAAGGGCGTAAATAATATGGAGCAACATGATTGGGATAATTATTCGCGCCAAATGGATCCAGAACATGATGCTTATTGGCTGAGCCGTGGTGAAGATGGCTGCCCTGATGAATAGAAATAAAAAATTGGTTAATCATTTTTAATCATAACTAAAACAGCGGCTATATAATCAAGTCGCTGTTTGCTGTTTTAATATTAACAGCTTTTTGTAGTGAGATAAGTACTCAGGATATCTAGCGAGCACGCCTTGGAGTGCTAACAATGTATGTTCACTTTTTAATTCCTCACTTACCAGTGAAACTAATCTATCTATGCCTCTGGAAATACGTGCATAAATTAATATATGCTCAATATTGTAATGACCTAGAGGTTCTACAGCAGATTCAACAAATGCTCTAAATTTTTTATCAGATGGCATGTTTTTATTATTTCGCCAATCTTTTAATTGCTTGTATTGTTTATCCTCTCGTAATACCCCATTTTCTCCTTCTCCAGATTCTTTGATGTCAATATACGCAGCAAGTTCTCTCCACTTTAATTCAAGCCCATTTGCAGATAGGGTATTTTTAAATTGTTTCAACATTGCACCAAAGCAGTAACAAGGTTCTTCAGATACTGCGCATGTAGCTATAACTGATGGCATAAACCCTTCAAAAGTATCCCACTCAATGTTTTCACCATTGTGTTGCTGGTATAGCGCTAGCCCTATTTCATAGTTAGCTATAGCGGATAAATAAAAATCAAAGCGCATTGCTATAACAGCGGGAAAACATTTATTAATCTGTTTTTTAGCTTCACTCTGGTCTGAGCTATATAAATGAAACCACTCACTGTAATCTATAAAATATTGAGTAGGTATTAAGCTAGATTGAGACCATGTCGGTAACTGATGAGCCCAGATATCAATAGGGGTGTCTTTATTAATAATACCTTGTTTTACTTTCTTTTTATAACTAGAGAGCATGAGGTAATCATCATCGGCTCTTTTTTCTAAAAAATCGAATAACTCTCCCAATTCATATTCGTTGTTACTTGCCTTTGTACCATGTAGAACTGAATGCCATATACCTGAGTTAGAGCTGACTCGCGCGGCTTTGAATGATTTTCGAAGTAACGACGGAGAAGCTATTTTTGTAAATGGTATCGGAAGTTGGTTAAGCCAATCGATTAACTTGCTGAATGAAGGTTTACCGATACCTCCATTTAACACTTTGGCGCGAGAACTTGATTTTATTGTTAATTCTTTACCATAAAGAGATTCCATCAACGGTATCATTTTCCTGAAGTTATCAGGAAGACCAAGCAATTGGCTTACATCTTGAGGGGGTGGTAAATAAAAGCTAGGAAATGAAACTTGGCGAGTTGCATATTTACCATCATCACTTGGTTGAGCGGCATTTTTATCTAGCATTAAGGTTAGCTCCAGATTTTACTTGGCAATGATATTACTTATGTTCTCACCATATTTCTGTTAATTGACTAGCTTTAATAAAAAAAATTGCAATTTGGATAGTTTCCCCCCCTTTGTAAGCTCATAATCTTTTGGCATTATCTATATCAAGGAACGAGACAATGGATCCAAATATACGAGAGGAGTTCATTGTTAATCAGAATTATTAGGAAATGGAAAATAAAACAATGCAAGAATTACAACTGGTTAAACAACTTTGTGATTTAAATAGCCAATTTAAAGATATTGAAGCAAAATCGGAGTCTTTTACTTCAACACCAAAGCAGCACTTCTTAGTTGTACGGCTTGATGGTATTGGGCTTAGTAAAAAGTATTTAAAAGATAAAGTTATAAATAAGCAATTTCAGAAAGTAATGATTAAGGCTATTGAGCAGACATATTATGTCTTGCGTCGAAAGTCACCGAGTAATGCCCAGCAGTTATTTCTAGGTGTGGTAATGGCTTCAGATGAAGTCTCATTTATCTTAAATACTTATGACAATTACTTTGACGATAGATTATTTAAAATCGTAACGACTATCGCCTCCACATTTACTAATTTCTTTACTCAGGAGGGGGTTCACAAAAATAGAAACCTTAGTATCACAGGGTCGTTTGACGGGAAGCCACTCATACTGCCAAACCTTGAAGAAGTGAATCAATATATCGCTTATCGTGCGGCAGTATACACTCGCAATTCAATGGCTAAATTGTTACGTCTTAAAGGGGTTGATTGTAATGAGCTTTACAACCCTAAAAACAATAATAATTTGGATTACTATCAAATGAAACTTAGCCAGTTAAATTTAAAGGCTGATGATCTTAGTGAAGGCTGTATTGTATTTGTTCCTAGCCGTGGTGATAATGAAGAGCTAAAAAAATTCAAGAATAAGTCGTTGGATAAACTCATTACCTTGTACTCAACAAGTATTGAAGGGCTAGATAATTGGTTACATGAAAAGAATACTTTAACTGCAAGTTGAGTTGCAGTTAAAGGTATACTCATTTTGTACTTGTTTAGATTTTTTCTATCTGCGTCTTTCTTGCAACATGCTGGTTTAGATAGTGTAAGTAATAGTCTTCATAGTAATGACTGAGTACATCTTTCCATATTGCATTGACTTGGCTCTCTGAGCCGATACCTTTGCCCCACTCTTTGACTAAGTTAGTTAATGCCTTATCCAGCCCTATGGTAATGCGACAAAGAATAAATAAGCGGTCACATTCAGGCTCAGCCCCTATTGATGCTGCAATATTGGTGATGAATTGCTCTAATAATTTATTGGAAGGTAGGTTCTTTCCTTTGCGCCAATCTTTAAGGCGGGAGTATTGCTTATCTATGTGAGTCACTCCAGACTTGCATGTAGGGTCAGTATTTTCAATCGGTATGCAACTGGCTATGTCTCTCCAGCTAATGCTTGATTTTGTTTCAGACCACCAATCCTTGAGTGTTTGTAAGGTCCAGTCAAAACAAGTGCGACTTTCATTGCTGGTGGCGTATTTTTTTATGGCGTGGCAAGCTAAAGGCGCTACGGTTTGTGGTTGTTGGTCATCAGGACACGAGGCTAGAACATAGCCAACTTCATAATGGGCGATAGCTGACAGGATAAAATCATACTTAACTCGCAGTAAGTCGATATAGAAAGCATGCTTTTCAGTTTCAACTAATTCACTAGGAGTAAAGCGACCGCTTACAACATTATTAACAGTATCTAATTCTTTAGATGTAAGTACTGTGTGTTCATCGAAAAAAGGTTTTATAAATTGTGGCCACCAAATGGCTACATCCGCATGTTTTAATGTATCGAAGTCATCCCTATTACGTATTGATTGTTGCAATGCTAATTCGGTGTCGCAACGGTATTCGATAAATTCTATAAGAGGCACGAACTCTGGCATGAGGGATGCGAAATCCACCCCTTTAATTGAACTTGTAGTACCTAACCAAAATAGCTTCCAGTCAGAGGCATTTGAAGGCACTGTATCGATGCTGTGAAGCAAGGAAGGCGTATCTGAAAATGATTTTGTGAAATAGGGCGTAAAATTGTCAAAAGCCCAATTTAAATATTTTCTATATATATTTTTTCCAACCCCTTTGCCTTGCAAGTCATACATACTAGAACGGGATATCTGAAGCGGCTTTATCCCTTCTATTTCACATTTTTCAATTATAGACACCAAATCCAGCTTAATGCCTAAAAAGTCGAATGCGGTTTTGATAGAGGGAAGGTAATAGGCTTTATGATCACCGGAATTAATTGATATTTTTTCACCGACGTTCATCTCATCAAATTCGGTATCAATTTTATCTTTGATGGATTTAATGGCTTCATCGGGAGTGAATGATTTTTTAATAAATGATAAGTCTAACAATGTATTGTCCATAATATGATTGTTGTCTGTGTGTTTAATTCGGAGCGCACTGCGCCCCGAATTACTGCTGGTGGATATTAGCTATCAATCTTAACCCGTACTTTGCCTGTTAGCAGGTCTTGCATAAGGGATTTTTTGGTATCACGAAGTGAAGAATATTTTTTCCGTAATACAAAAATTTTGTTATCAACACTTTTTAATGCACTGGAAATAATCTTTTGTTCTTCAATTGGAGGCACTGGTATTTGTAATTTTTTAAAATAAGGTAAACCAATGGTTTTGATTGTACTTCCCATTGCGATAGCTTCAAATTTTGGTTTCCACAGTTGAAGCAAGTAATAAAGAAAATAATTATCTAAATTATCACTACACACCCAGGCCATGAGATGCTGACTTACAGCCATTGGGCTTGTTATTATTGCACTTTTACCAATACCTGCATCTCTAACCATCACCACAGTACCTTTAGGGTGCAATGTCGCGGATGAATTTTCAATTCCTAGTTGGCTTATTTTTTTCGATGTATCATGAATGTATAAATTGTCTAGTTTTGACGAATCGGTAAGGGATACCCATTTTATACCTTCGTTCCAGTACTCTGATTTTTGTTTGTCAGGAGTATGACCACTCCCTCTCTTAGCCATGTTATCAAGCAAGGTACAATCCCACTCCTTCGGAATCCTACCCACTGGCGAATTTTTGAATTCGGTATGCGGTTTTCCATCCACACCAACACCGCGCGTTAATAGCTCTTGCATCATGCCTGTTTTAAGGTCTTTGAGCTTGTCTATTTGCGCTTGTGTTCTTTCAATCACATCATCAACTGAGGTGAGAATCGCTGCGATTTTTTGTTGTTCAGGGAGTGGCGGGGTTGGAAGTTCTAACTGTTTAATATCTTTTAGAACAACACGTCGTATTGCAGAGCCTGATGTAGCATTCTCCAATTGCTTATAAAATAAAGATGATTGTAAGTATTGAGTGCAATAGTCAGGGTTAAGCAAGTGCTGCTTTAATCTGATGATAGCTATCGATGAAAGTAAAACTATTGGTTGTTTTTGTTTATAAACAAAGGTTTTACCTATTGTCCCATCTTTTGAAAACAATACATCACCGTATTCTGGTAAACAGTTACCTTTAACTAGATCATCAAATTTATCTGGAGAAATTAATCGACATGATGATATGTCAATATGGCGTTCTCTCATATTTTGAACTGTTGCGATTGGCTTTCCTAACTCAAAGGTTTGAGGTGAAAAGTGTGAGCCATCTGTAATCAATGAAGCATTACTCTCAAGAGTTGTTATGCTCCAATTATTAGGAATTAAGCTACTCATAACCCAACTCCTTCAAGTAACCTTGCATCACTAGCTCTGCATCAGCTACTTGTGTATCCAGTGTATGTAATGACACTTGGTATTTATCCCACCAGCGTTCTAGTTGTGCAATGACCACTGAACTAACATCAGCATCGGCAGCCGTTACCACATCTCGTATCTGTTCTTTACTGGTAATGCTTGTTTTGAATTCAAAGTAGTCATCATCTTTACGGTCACTTTTTATATCAAATACGACACTCACATCAAAGCCGTCTAATATCGCTTCTTGGATGTAGTCATCTTCAACTTCACGAACAGGTACACCGCCATGCAAAATTGCGCGTACATCAAAGATTTCTGCTGGTGGTGAAGTATCAGCATAACGACGAATATTCAGGTTGAAGTCATTCTCGGCAATCTCTGCATAAGGCACAACCTTAGAATAACGCTTGATCTCAGTGTAATTCACGAAGGTATCAACAATCTGAGCTATGTCTTGTTCACGCAGTTTGTTTTGGTTCTTGCCTTCTTGATATTCTAATTCACCATTGATAAATAATACTTTGCCTTTACGCTCGGCAGCTTTGTTCTTATTGATGATAAGCAAGCAAGCTGGAATACCCGTACCATAGAACAAACCAGACGGTAAACCGACAACGGCTTCTAGCAAATCATCATCGAGAATACCTTTACGAATAAGTTTTTCACTTGAACCTCGGAATAGCACACCATGCGGCATAACCACACCCGCCATACCTTCGGCGTTGATACTGGCAATCATGTGCTGAACAAAAGCTAAATCACCCGCATCTTTTGGTGGCGTACCGTAAGGGAAACGACCAAAACCGTCATTGTCACACTCGTCTTTACCCCATTTCTTTAATGAGAAAGGCGGGTTAGCAATAACACGGTCAAAACTCATTAACTCTCCGCCCTTGGTATGCTGCGGATCACGTAGCGTATCACCTTTACGAATATCAGCACTTTGCACACCGTGTAAGAACATATTCATCTTACAGATAGCCCACGTGTTTAGATTCATCTCTTGACCGTACAGCGACAAGTTCGATGAGTTCTCGCCATTAGCTGCAAGGTGGTTACGGGTTTGTACCAACATACCGCCAGAGCCAGTGGTTGGATCATAGATACGCATACCTGCATGGGGTTTTAAGAGTGCTACTAGCAATGAAACAACTTCAGACGGTGTATAGAATTCACCGCCTTTTTTACCTGCACTGTCGGCAAACATCTTAATCAGATATTCGTAAGCCGTACCAAGTAGGTCGGGACGTTCAAAGTCTTCATTACGCAGACGGTGCTGGCTAAAGTGTGATAACAAGTCCTGTAGTTTTTTATCTGATAACTTGTTCTTGATGTTGAAGTCGATAGTAACCAACACGCCTTCAAGGGCTTTGTTGTGTTCTTCAATTGATTCCATTGCTTTATTAAGCGCTTCACCAATATTGTGCTTCAAGTCTTTTAGGGCTGGCCAACGGGCATTGTCAGGCATGAAGAAAGTATCATCGTACTCATCTTCATCTTCCGCTAGTTCTTCAGCTTGGGCTTGGGTCTTACCTTTGCCTAGGTAGTATTGCATAACCTTTTCACGTTCTTCTTCGAAAGCATCAGACAAACGCTTTAGGAACATCATGCCAAAGATGTAATCTTTAAATTCAGAGGCATCCATGTTGCCACGCAGAATATCTGCTGTTTCCCATAAAAAGCTTTCTAGCTGTTGAAGCGTTAGTTTGTTGGTCATTTGAATGCCTAAAATTGCAATGAAAGGTAAGATGGGTAGCCTAACTGTCTTGAGAAACATAGCGACTCATCTTTAATTGTTTGTAGTTTACTGATTGGTGTACTGAGATACAACGAAACGAACTCGTATTTGAAATTAAAATCAGCGATATACTTTGGTCTATTTTATCGCATATTGTAAACGCGCGCGCGTCATCTTAGCTATGGGGACATTATGGACTGAATAATTCCAGTTTAATTTGTCTCTCTATCCGCTGGATATTTATAATCAACTGAATTTTGTACTGTTTATTTTTTAGTTATGTTTGAGCTGATAGCTATATAGCTGCAAATGACAGTTCAGTGTTATTTTGGCATTGATCGTGAAAATTGGCATTGAAGCTGTTTTTTATTTCTGACTCAATGTCTTATCGTTAATAGTTGTGCCAAGCGGAAAATGTCATACGATCAAAAAAAGTATTCATTTCAAAGCAATGGTCAATAAGGCCCACTAATCACGCGACGAGTTATGTTGTTTTCGATTTCAATCGACTTACGCCAAAGCTGTTTGTGTTTTTACTAAAATGTTTGGTTTCATTTTTTGCCATGTAGCTCATCCTCATTCTGGCAGCACGTAGTTCATTACGGTTATTCTTATATTGCTCGATACGGTATAAGCGGTTCCTAATACGGAATGCAAAGTTGGTATCTGTTGGTCCCTCCCATGCTTCGTCACATAACTGACTCACTGTATAAGCGTTATTACATTTATGACCATTAATCATGATTACTAAATGGTAATGCTGTGCTTCAGCTTTATTCTGCTCTCTTACCCATAAGTAACCTATCTTGCTGTTATATTTCTTTATCAGTTTCTTTTTTAACTGCACTAAGAATTGAGTGATAGTCGCGTTATCTTCAGTGAATCTATCCGGATGTAGCTGCAATAAGATCACACTGACTTTTGAGTATTCGGTCATCATAATATCGAGTTGTTTAAATCCTTGTTCGAGGATCTCTTTTCTAATACCGGTCCTCTTGTGAAAGATGAGTTGCTGTTCATTTTTATATTGATAATAAGCAAGAAACTTCTTTGACTGATGAAGAGAAATCTGGCACATACATTATAAATAACCTGCGATTATGTATTCTGTTCTTTAACCCGAAGCTATAGAGGCTAAGGGACAAGTAATAAAAATAACTGAACATAAAGATGGGTTGTTGTTCCAATAGCGCTCAATTGTGTTCAACTATAAGTATGAAAAAGGGCTGTTGAGCCCTTCGTCATATTTATTAGTAGTACTGATTTTGTTCAGCTTTCCATTGGTCAATTGAGCCACTTAGCCAACCTCTAACATACCCTTTTGGACTACGTAGGGGTGGTGGTAACAGTTTGCTTTGGATCATTCGATATATTGTTGATGGACTAACTCCTAGCATGTCTGCTAGTTGTTTTTTAGTAATTATCTTGATGTCACTGTTTTGTGTCATTGCTCGGCAGTAATCAAAGTATTGACGTTTAGCCATAAATCCCCGCTGAAATTACTAATAAAAGACAACCTTCTAGCGGTATACATTGAATAAACGGCATAAAGTTATATAACATCAGATTGAGATTATGCATGGCTGCCACTCGCATTTTTACTTGCTGTTATTTTGTCTTCGAGCCATTGGTTAATATCAGCTTCAAGCCAGCCAATAGCACGAGCACCTAATGAGATACTTTTCGGAAATTCACCTTGTGACATACGCAGATAAATACTGCTACGGGATAGGCCTGTTTGACTCTTAACGTGGGGTAATCTAACTATTTTATTAGACATAAAAAACCTCTTAGTTGTTTGTTGGAAAACTAAGAGATTATTGATTTTGAAGGTTTGGAATCCCAATTGGGGAAAAAAAATACCAATTGGAATTTATTATCTTTGCTTTAATTCAACCGTATCTCGTATTTGAGGCAAAAGGTTACGAATTGTTTCCTCAGAAACTGGGGTATTGTTTGATTCCGTTGCTCTTCGTATCTTACCTGCGATACCTCGTTCGTTAAGATTTAGTTTATTTTTATGTAATAATGAAGCAATTATAAGCTGATATGTAATGTGTTCTTTTGACGTTAATGTTTTTGGTTCTTGTTGTGCTTTTAATGGTTCATCATGTAACGATTGAACAAACCGTGTTAGTTCTTCAGTTCTTATTACTAATTGATGGCCATATTCTTTAAGGCTTAAACAATTATGGAAATGTTCATCCTTAGCTTCATTCATTCTAATTTGTTTTTCATATTCATCTATATCAGCTGGTAGCTCCAATCCTTTGAGTAAGCAGTAGCTATCATGATTTTTTAAAACAACGCCTTTAATCGCAGAGATGAATCCACCAGCATTTTCACCTATAGATTCTTGATGAAGGTTTTGGATATCAACGTATTCACTCCCCAACATTGATAGATCCCAAAGGCTATTTGAATAAGACAGTCTAGTATCAAATAAAAGCCAACTGTTATGTGTCATCAGATGACCGTTTGATTTATTCATTAAATATGGTTTATCTAACTTTTGTTCTAGGGAGAAAGATTGATCAATTTCAATTAAAGGCGTTGTTTTATCCGTATTATCAAAAAAGATACGCCCGAATGCGGCAGTAACCATACTGTGGAATGTAACTGATATTCTTAAGTTGTCATCAAGTGCTAAACGGTAGATATCAGCCATTGATACCTTTTCTTCAAGCATATTCGTTAGATATGTTTTCGCTTCATCTAACGACAAATATTCTTTTAATTTAAATAGCTTACTCATTTTTATTGTTTTTCTCCTTTCACATTTAGTATCAACGGCGGATTTAAATACCCTAGTTAGGTCGCGACTGTTTAAATACTTCCTCTCTATGGTAGGCAAGATATTTTTTTTGGTTATCTGTAAATGAGTTAACATTTAATGGATATGAAACAGCCCATGACTTGAGTACTTCGATAATTGAATGTTCCGCGATTATAAGTTCACCATTATCTTCAAAAGAGATCCAACCTCGATCAAAAAGGCGGTCTATATGTGGCGATAGTAAAAAACCATTATTACCATCTAACTTTTCAAAATTAGATGATACGCGCCAAGGTTTACTGTGGCTCGCAACTAAAAATTGTTTATTGGCTAAGCCTGTGACACGGCAACATGACTCTATTTTCTCTAAGTTGCGACGATACTTACCTTGCCCACGTCGCGCTTTTACGAGTTGCTCTTTTTCTGTTTCTGTAAGAGAAGTATCTTGCTCTAACTGTTGAAGTACTACATTTTCTTTCTTGTCCAGTTCTTCATCAAAACCAATAGTGAGATGAGGCTTTATTTCTTGTCCAGCTAAAGTAAATAAAACGCTTGCCAATTCCGCAGTAATACTGGCTAAGTAACAGCCTTGGTTACCATTACCGTTTTGTTGAATCGGAGAGTATTTCTCTGGAAGTAAATGCTTAATTTGAGCAATATTGTCTTTGACTCGATATGGCTTATCAAGCATTGTCCATTTGATTTTAACCAACCAGCCATCGTCATCCCAATATTCACCTTTATGACCAAACTCACTCGGTTTTGGTACAGAGCAGCAAGCCTCTATGACTTGACCAATCCCCTTAATTTCCGCATATGCAAATGAGAAAACTGTATCGCCAACCGAGGTCCGAGGCATATTGTCATAGCTATGATTTTTTGCTCCGTTAGTGTTCTTTTTCGGCGACCAGATATAACCACCACTGATTTCCTCAGTATGTGTTTGTTTATGATTAACCCACCAGTACATTGCGAGCCTCCTCGAATAGGATTTATATGGACTAATCCTCACACATCAAAGTTATATATACAATTGATATCAGCACTATGAGTTTGCCAGCTTTGATACCAGCCTGCACAAATTGTCATTAAAATATGCATGTCATTGATTCACCAAACGATGTAGCATTGTTAACCAAACGAATTAAGGCCCTTTTGGGAGCATTGAAGTAATATGAAAAAACACATCGAAGTTGTAGCTGCGATTATTCAACGTAACGGGAAATATCTTGCGGTTCAGCGCGGGCCTGCAAAGCTTGATTACATCAGCGATAAATGGGAGTTCCCTGGTGGTAAAGTGGAAGAGGGTGAATTACTAGAAACTGCAATTGAACGAGAACTGCAAGAAGAGCTTAAAGTCGCTGTAAGTGGACTTAAATTACTGACTACCGTTAATCATGAGTACCCAGACTTTCATATCACTATGCATTGCTTTCTTTGTCACTTAGAAACAAAGGATATCACTCTTACTGAACATATTGATTCTCGTTGGCTCAGTGGTAGTGAACTTTGGGATGTTGATTGGGCTGCCGCAGATATTCCAGCTGTAAAGGCGTTAACTTAAAAGGGGGTCAAATGGATTTGAGTAAAACTGGTTGGGCTGGAACATGGACTGACTTTTTAGATATATCTAAAGACTGTTTTGTTAATGCGCTAGAAAGCTTCTACGCCGAACTTCCTTGGACAAAAGAGCTATCACCAAGCCAAGGTCATGCCTGGACCATTGAGTACGATGTAATGCAGGCAACGTTAGCTAAGGTCATTGTAAATACAGGAATCAACCCAAGTTTATGCTGGGTCGCTTTCGAACAAGAATTAGTCGGTGAAGGGGGAAAGCGGGCGGCAGATGTGAATATTGTATTGCCTACCGGGGACCTTTTCGTCGTTGAGTTCAAACATAAAGTGGTAGCTAGTCAACAAGAAGTAACGCGTGCACTGTTTGATTTACAAACCATGATCAACTTTCATAGCGAGTCCCATCAATTAACGGGACACTGCTATCTTGCGCTAACCAAGATTGATGCAAATATCTTTGAGCATGATTCTGTAATTTGCGATATTGCGAGCAATTGTATCCTCCCTAAATTAGTCGATGGTTTAGGTACTGCTTTGCAGTCGGAGCATCATTTCGATGTGAGTAAATGGCAGCACGGTACCTTTAATCGCCAGCCTAGTATTATTCATGGCACCGTTCGCGTGTTTTACGACAATGACATCCCTAACCTGAAAACAGAAGCTGGCGAAAATATTGAGCAGGCTAGAGAGAACCTAGTTAAGCTATACCAACACGCAAAGGAAAATCAGTTGCGCTATGTTGTTGTCATTAATGGACGACCAGGTGCCGGTAAAACACTGTTAGGCATTAGTGCCGTTGCTGACTTAGTGACAACGTACGGATCTAAAAACTGTAAACCCTTATTTTTATCAGGCAATAAACCTCTGGTACAAGTACTCCAACACACCTTAGATTACTATGGTGCACTTTCTGGAAAGGAATTACAGATAGATGGTCGCAGTATTATTCAGCACTTAATTGACTTTAAAAGAGATATTAAGAAAAAAGATATTAAGAAAAAGAGTCGAGAAGAAAATTTTGTTGTTTTTGATGAGGCTCAGCGGGCTTGGGGAAAAGTGAGCGGGGGAGGCGAGGACTCTGAATTAGATGTTTTTTGCCGTTGGTTAGCTCATAAAGAATTTGGCGTTTTAGTGCTGCTGGTGGGTGATGGGCAAGCTATACATAAAAATGAAATGTCTCTTGAAAACATGATGATATCTTTAGGCGATGCTATTCGACCTTTTAGGGATAAGCTCACCCCGATTATGCCTGCAATACATGCTCACTTTGTTAAAGATATAAATCCAAATAAAAGAGACATGTTCTATCTAAAAACACCAATTAGGCAAAACTACACTGATGAGCTTGATCATTGGATTGAAGCTGTACTCAATAATAACGACCAAAAAGCCTATGAAATAGCAAAACGAATACACAGCCACTATCCGCTTTATATAACCACCAGCAAAGGAGCTGCTGATGAATATGTTCGAACGCTGCAATTAGCGTTGCATGAAGATAACAAAAAAGTCGATGCGTTTAGAGTAGGTTGGTTGAAATCGAGCAAATCTAATAAAAATGATAGTGAGCTCACCGAGCTGAAAGATAACTTTGGTGCTTGGTACGTAGATGCACCCAATTCCCCGCTATCTTGTTGTCAGCTGCAAACTGCATGTACTGAGTTTTCTTGCCAGGGTTTGGAGCTATCCATTGCTCTTTTGGAGTGGGGGCCGGATCTGCAGTTTCGAAACGGAGCATTAAATTTATCGGAAAACAGATACTATCGTAGAGATATTGATGATTATACTTATGGCAGCTATCGAGTCTTGTTAAGCCGTGGACGTACAGGACTGGTGGTGAAATGCGGTGACCAAGAGACTTATCAGTACTTACTTCGTTGTGGGATGGCTGAGTTACGCTAGTGTTTTGAGTGAACGTTAGAGATTCGGTATTGCAGCTAACTCATCTGGGGATAGAAATAAAGCGTCAAGTGGTGCAATGGTCTTCCCGTCTTGCAATATCTATCATGCTATTTGTATCGAGGCGTATTGCCGATAAAGACATCATCGACACAGGCTATTATACAGTTATCTCTAAATACTAAGACGGGAAAACTGAAGCAACGAAAAGCAGAACCTTACCGACATTACAATTTCGCTAGTCTTAGGTTTAGCCCCAAGACGAAGTTCCCACCAAGAGCAAACACGTTATTTACTATATAAAGAAAGGCTCGGATTTGTTCAACATCCGAATAAGGTGTCGGTTGCGCGACACCTATTCTTATATGTTATGTGTAAAATTGGCAACTAAACAGAAACATTAGCAATATCACTTAAGTCTGCTTCTAATTGACTGACTAAATTTGAGAGGTCTTCCCGAGCACTTTCTCGTTTATCAGCTCGATTGTTAGAACTTGATTCAGTAAAAAATTTGTCATAGATTTCATCTTTTTCTGCATCTATTTGAGCCAAGGCTTCTAGTATATCGCCATCAAAAAATGGCATAGGTTCATAAATCCCTTCAATGTATGCTAAGCATTTTAAAGGGTACAAATCTAAAATTTCGATTAATCGCTTGTCGCATGTTAAGAACGAAGGAAAAAAATACCTTGCACGTTCATCTGGTTTTAATGTTGCTACGCGCTCCATCTGTCGAACATGGTATAGGTCCCAAGCCATTCCCTTAATTATTTTAAAAAGATCTTTTTTATTCTTCTGTATTTTACTGAAGAAACCCAACTTTTGCCCTTTATCAAAGAATGTACATGCTATAAATACTTCCCTGAATCCAATAGCTGAGATCTTAACGTGACAGAAGTCCAGGAACTCTTTAACTTTCATAAATCTGTCTTTTTTCGGGTTATGAAGCTGAATAATTATCATTTTAAGCAAATGCGCATATTGATAGTTAAAGTTGATATCCAACTCTTTCATAAAAATAGCATCATTCAAAGTTGCATACATTCGTGACATCTGCTGCTGTGTTTTCATTATTAACTCAGAGTCAGATATGCAAGCCTTAACTATCGATTCATGCTTGATAGCCTCAGTATCCAAATTTCTCAACAGTTCATAAGCTTTTAGTTTATTGAAAATCTTATCCGCTGCTTTTTCATCACCCAAGTTGTAGTAGTTTTCGTGAATGTATGGCATAGGGTCAACAAACACGTTATTTTGTGAAATAAATTGAAATATATCTCTAAAATCATGGGGTAATTTATTAACGTTTCCGCTTATGTATGGTTCAAGATAACTGAGGGCCTGAGTATCAAGTGAAATTGAATAATCTATTTGAAATTCTGCAGTCCCTAATGACATATCTCTCAAAGTTTCGTTATCTAAAACTAACACTTTTTCTGTGCTGAATAAGCTGCGAATAGCTGAACCATCCTTGAAGTCCTGCCCCACAGAAAGACCCGGTGAAGGGCCACTATCTGAAGCGAAGATGAATTTACATCCATCCAATAACTCTTTAGTTAAACTGAAAATTGCAATTGATTCACCAAGAGAATCCGCTGTAGCAATCTCTTGAATTAAAGCTCTCTGTTCATCACTAACCACAAAATTTCTCCATATATACGTGTGCTATGCAGTATTTACACATAAAATTTTACTATACAGAACCCTGTATAAGACGAATAGTTATGCTCTATGTTTTATTGATTAACGTGTTATGTTAGTTCTTCCAAGCGATCCTGTACTTCACTTCGCGCATGCTCACATGATGGTTTGAAATGAGGGGGAATTTAGCGTCAAGTAACATTGAAATCGTATCTCAATGAGAGCACATAAAGCTATCAATAGTTGTAAATACACGTGCTTTCTGTGATTTGTAGCTATCCATACGTAATGATAGGTCAAGCTCTGGTAATGTATGAAGGTGTGAATTTATAGCAACCAATGAAGCAAATAATCCCTAGTAATAGATTAAAAAATAAAACTATATCCTACCAATTAGCAACGTAAACACAAAATTGGTCACCACTTAACCTACCTGTCGAATGGCTATGAAGTCGGGTAATTAGTCCATATTTTTTCTTATGTAAATTATTCTCTATCTCTCTACCTGACATACCACAGTAAAATAACTCATCACCATTCCAGATAGCATAAATACCAGCTGAGACCTTCGGTATTTCTTTGTTTGGCCAATCAGAAAACTTAAATCGTTCAGAAAATTGCATAAATGTCTCAGTAAGTAGTAGATATCGTGACTCCCACTCAATATTAGCGGGAGTTGTTATAGGTACTTATAGTTGGCAAGAAGAACAGGCTGCTATTAATGATAAAGTCCTAAACTGCTTTACGAAAATGAACTTCAGCGGTAACACTTAAGCTTCCCTTCGCACTGTTCTCAATATGATCTGACCACCAGCACATTAACTCAATGCGATGTTTTAAATACTCAGCGCGGTTATAGGCTTTACGTACGGCATTTTTATCAACATGAGCAAGTGCAGCTTCAATCACATCAGGGTTGAATTCCTGTTCATTAAGCGTTGTACTGGCTAATGCCCTGAAACCATGCGCTACTAAACGGTTTTGATAACCAATACGGCGTAATACTTTGTTTACCGTTTCCGTATTAATATGCTTTTTAGGCGCATTGTGTGAGGGAAATAGGTAAGGGCAGTGAGGGCGCTTAAAGTTTTCTAACAGCGTTAATATGTCTAACATCTGGTTAGTTAGCGGTATGGTATGTTCGCGTTTCATTTTCATTCGTGAAGCAGGTATAACCCAAAGTTTGTTTTCTATATCTATCTCTGACCATTCAGCCTTTGCTGCTTCATTTGAACGAGTCATTGTATGTAATTGCCATTCGATTAATGCGCGCGTGATCATCTGCAAATTAGCACGGTTTAGCGTCAGCATTAGTTCGGGTAGTTCTTCTGGCTTGATCGTCGGCATGTGTTCACGTTTAGGTTTTTCAAACGCTGATTTTATACCACTTAATGGATTCGCATGGACTAAGCCTGTATTGACGGCAAAGGTCATTATTTCATTTAATCGTTGCGCTAAACGTCTAACCGTTTCTAAATTACCAGCTTCGGCTACTTTTTTTAATACTGCTATAACCACGGGCGCAGTTAAGCTTGCTACGGGATATTTACCTAATGTAGGGAATAGGTGTAATTCAAGCGAACGCCATATATCTTTTGCATAGTCGGTCGTGATTGCTGTTTCTTTTATACCAAACCAATTTTCTGCGACTACTTGTAAGCTATTGTTGTGCTTTTCCTGTTCTTTTAAATGCTCTTGGTCTTTGTAACCTTTAGGGTCAATATCTTGCGCTAACAGTTCACGGTATGTTTTACGCTTATCTCTGGCTTGTGCTAATGATACTTCAGGATAGATACCTAGCCCTAGATTGGTTCTTTTTTTAGTAAAGGGTTTCGAGTATTTAAATACCCATGTTTTAGAGCCTGAGGGTTTAACTTTAAGCTGTAGCCCATCGCCATCGGCAAGGATGAATTCTTTCTAGCAAGCCTTGGCCTGCTTGACTTGAGTATTAGTGAGCGGAGTAACTTTTTTAGCCATGATGTACCACCTTGAAAAACGAAGTTCTAAAAAGTCAATGTGCCACCAGCTAGATAGAAGTACATAAGAAAAGGATGCTGGTACAAAGGATGGTACTAAAACTTTAAGATTCTGTAAAACAACTTAGGAAGCTAAAGAACGCTAAACCTTTTGTAGACAGTAGCTTGCAGGGGTGTTTTGAACGATTTGATACTTTGAAAAACAAGAGAATGGCGGTGACGGAGAGATTCGAACTCTCGAAAGGTTACCCTTTACACGCTTTCCAGGCGTGCTCCTTCAGCCACTCGGACACGTCACCTAATCAGATTGTTATATAGTATATAACGATGCGTACTTTAGGTAATCCGCTTGTAAAGGTCAATGAAAAATTCTTATTGGAGGTTTGATTGCTGCATTACTGAGCATCAGTATTCATAATTACGCATTGTGAGCACGATCAAAAAATAATCCATAAGTCGTGTATTTCTCCATTTTTTCGTGC
Source organism: Moritella viscosa (assembly GCF_900120065.1). Classification (NCBI taxonomy): domain Bacteria; kingdom Pseudomonadati; phylum Pseudomonadota; class Gammaproteobacteria; order Alteromonadales; family Moritellaceae; genus Moritella; species Moritella viscosa. The sequence continues at coordinate 201,522 of NZ_FPLG01000156.1, read as the reverse complement.
GACTACACGAAATTAACTAAAGTTGTTAGCAGGAATGACGATATAAACCTTATAATTTTGGTGATGGAACATATCGCTATTCAAATATCATAAGGATTCATGGTCTGATGAAAATTCAATTTTCAAAATCATTGCTGTTGCCTTTTATACTTGGCATCGCAGTCACAAGTTGTCAGCTATCTGCGACGGAGTTTGATGCTCGCTCATATGCTATGGGTGGCGTTGGTGTCACTACTGCAGACTACGTTACAGCTTCGTTTCATAACCCTGCAATGGCGGCGAAACATGATGTGCGTGATGACTTTGGTTTGTTAGCACCTGTGATTGGCCTTCAAGTCGATGATCCAGATGATTTATATCATGATGCTTCAAATATTTATGATGTTGTTTCTAAGGCTAACCTCCCTGGTGATGCCGCAGCAGTTGAGGCCGCGTTAGCGAAAATTGTGGGAGATAAAGCCTATTCTGAAGCTGGTTTTGGTTTAGTTGCGTCTGTGCCTACTCGTTATTACTCCACAAATGTGTTTCTTAAAGGCTATGCCGATTCTTTCATTTTCTCAGATGTAATTGCGGATGATATTAACAATGGCGTTATCGATTCTAAAATGAGTGTGTATGCCATCTCTGTGGTTGAACTTGGTATGACCTTTGCGCATAAATTCGATACTCGTTATGGTGGTATACATATTGGCATGTCACCGAAATACAATGTCATTTCTACTTATAACTACTCACAAACCGTTGATGAATTTGATCCAGACAAATACAAAGATGGTGCGAGCAGTGACAAGAAAGGCTTCAACCTTGATTTAGGGATGGAAGTTGGTTTGCAGTATGGACTAAGCGCGGGTGCTGCGATTAAAAACTTGATATCACAAAAGGTCGATTTAAAAACGATGAATGGTTCAAGTGCTAGTTATAATTTAAACCCAGTTGTTACTACAGGCTTAAGTTGGAGTAATGACTATGCAACGTTAGCTATTGATGTTGACCTTAATGCGACGCAACGCTACGAAAATATAAAAAGCCTATCGGGTGTTAGCGATGGTTTTGATGATACCCAAATGCTAAGAATTGGTGGTGAAATTGGCCTGCCGTCGGCAATGCAATTGCGTGCTGGTTATGTGAAGGATTTGCAAGGTAATAAAAAACAAGTATTTACTGCCGGTATCGGTTTTTCACCCTTTAATATTTTCCATCTTGATGTCGGCGCAAGCTATGCTGGTTCAAACAAATTCGGTATTGTTGTACAAACGATGGTGTGGTTCTAAGGTGTAATTTCAGAAACTCTTTAAAAAGTAATAGTACCATTTTAAGTAAAACTTGTAATAGTCTCTATATTTGAATCTAAGTATTGTATTTCAAGATAATTTGGGTGTTTACTCTAAGCATATAAAAGCTTGAGATATGTCATAAACTAAAGTGACTCTTTATTTTACTATCTTGTTATACGATTTATTATTGAATCTAATACAAGGAGTGTTAAAAGTGCCAAATAATCAAGCCGCCATACAAGCACCACGCGTAACTGTAGATATTAACGATGATGTCGCCATTGTTACGTTAAATCGAGGCCGAAAGTACAATGCATTAGACATGGATATGTTTTATGCATTAGATAACACAGCAACAGAACTTGCTAATAATAAAGCCATCCGAGCAGTCATTGTACGTGGCGATGGTAAGGTGTTCTGTGCTGGTCTTGATGTTAAAAGTATTATCAAAAATCCCCTCAATCCCGGCAAACTATTAAAACGCGAAGAAGGCGAACTCGCCAATCTGGCGCAAAAGGTCGGTTATCTTTGGCGTCAAATCCCTGTTCCTGTTATTGCTGTCACGCATGGCGTGTGCTTTGGTGGTGGGTTGCAAATTGCGCTAGGGGCTGACTTCCGTTATAGCACGGCCGATTGTGAATTTTCAGTGATGGAAATTAAATGGGGACTCATTCCTGATATGAGCGGCATGGTCACCATGCGTGAACTCACCCGTATTGATATAGCGAAAGAGCTCACTATGACAGGACGTAAATTTAGCGGTATCGAAGCGGAAAAATATGGCTTGGTGACGCATGTCTGTGATGATCCAATGGCGGCGGCGATGACCTTTATTGATAGCCTTAAAACGCGCTCTCCAGATGCGATTGTAGCGGCTAAATCATTACTTAATGATTCGTGGGTAGCATCAGAACAAGCGGTATTAGTACTGGAAACTCAAACCCAAAGAAAAGTCATGGGAAAGTGGAATCAAATTGTCGCTGTTACTCGTAATTTTATCAAAAAATCATTACCCTATAGAAAACGTAGTATTTAACAGGCGGTCTTATAACTATGTCCCAATTGAATATCAAAGCATTATTAGAACCTTCATCTATTGCCGTTATTGGTGCTAAAAATAGCCCCGAAAGTATTGGTTATTGGGTTGTTAAAAATCTTATTGCCAGCCAGTATGACGGTCCAATTATGCCGGTATCATTAAAATCGAATAATGTGTGTGGGATTTTAGCTTATGAGAAACCAAGTGAGCTACCCATAGCACCTGATCTTGGTGCTATTTGTACACCGATTCGTTTTGTTGCAAAAATAGTTAAAGAGCTCGGTGAAGTCGGCTGTAAAGCGGTTATCTTATTTAGTGATGAGCCTTATGAAGGTAACGCTGAGATTTGGGAAAAGATTGGCTTAATCGCGGCCAAATATAATATTCGCGTATTGGGTCCAAGTAGTTTAGGGGTATTAAATCCGCGTCTTAAACTAAATGTCAGCTTAGCTCATGTCGCACCACCTGCGGGTGATGTGGCGGTTATTTCACAATCTGCGGCGTTTGCTACATCTATGATCGACTGGGCTGAAACACGCGGAGTGGGCTTCTCTTGTTTCATTTCGATTGGTACCCGCATTGATGTTAATTTTGCTGATTTAATCGATTATCTAAGCCGCGACCGTTTTACTAAATCAATCGCTTTGTATGTTGATAATATTATTGATACACGCCGTTTTATGTCAGCAGCAAGAGCCGCTGCATTTAAAAAACCAATTGTGGTGGTACGTTCAAGTTCAAACGTGAGCGGACCAACGGCATTATTACAAGACCGACGTAATAAGATCTCTTATAACACGGCTTATACCGCCGCATTCCAACGCTCTGGTATGCTAAGGGTTAATGATACCTTTGAACTACTGTCGGCAATCAAAACCATTGCTACGATCAAGCGCTCTGTGCGTGGAGATAAAATGTTGATCATCTCGAATGGTGGTTCTCCGGCGTATATGGCGATTGACGTATTGATTAAATCGGGTTGTAAACTGGCTGAATTAAGTTATGAAACCGAGCAGAAACTATTAAAAGCATTGCCTAATAAAATTAGCTCTATGAACCCGATTAACATATTAGGCGGTGTTGATGCTGAGGCGTACAGTAAAGTAATTGATATTGTATTAGAAGATGCACAATATGATGCTTTACTGATTATCCATGCACCGCAGGTGACGGAATCATGCCATGTCACTGCTGAAAAACTGATCCCACAACTGGTTAAAAATAACAAAAAAGGCCCGATTATATTCACTTCGTGGATGGGCGAAACCAGTGGTCGTATAGCCCGGCAGACCTTGATTAAAGCGGGCATTCCGTCGTACGGTACCCCTGAAGTGGCGGTTAATGCTTTCAATTATATTGTTAAATTTAGGCGTCACCAAAAGCAACTTATCCAAACCCCTGAAACATTAGCTGATTTGAATCCTGGTTTGATTGCTGACGCTAAGATGATGGTCGAAAAAGTGATGCGCAAAGGCGTCAAAGAGGTCAACGAAAAAGGCGTTAATTTGTTACTCGCTGCTTACGGTATTATGTCGGACACGACGTTAACCAAAGATGAGGTGAATAAATTCCGCATCGAAGTGGTCGATGATGCGGCGTTTGGTCCGATTATCTGCTTAGGTGAAGCTGGTGGTGATTGGGACATAGATCAAGATGCGGGTGTTGCGTTACCGCCGTTGAATATGGCGTTATCCCGTTATCTTGTGGTAGGTTCTATCAAGCAGGGCATTATTCGTGAGCGTAGCTTATCTGTGCGTTTAAACATGGAAGGTTTGTGTGAAATATTAACCCGAATTTCACAGATGATTATTGATTTCCCGATGATCAAATCTATTTCGATAGATCCATTAGAATTGGGCCGTAGTGGTTATAACATCAAAGTTGATAAGGTTAATATTGGTTTACGTGGTCGACGTTCACTGCAAAAGTTAGCTATTTTACCGTACCCGAAAGAGCTGGAAAGTATCTACACCATGAAAAATGGGAAAGCGGTGTTATTAAGACCGATCCGTCACGAAGATGAGCCACAACATCAGGCATTTGATTTATCGCTAACGGCTGATGATCGTTATCTACGTTATTTTGGTTCGCGTTCTAAATTCAGTCATTTCGAAATGGCGATGTTAACGCAAATTGATTATGAACGTGAGATGGCATTTATTGCCAGTGCTAAGAATCCAATGGGTCAGCCTGAAACTTTAGGGGTGGTGCAAGCTATCTTTGATTGGGATAGTGGCGAAGCTGAATTTGCCATTTCGGTACGCTCAGATTTGAAAGGACAGGGCTTAGGTAAAGCACTTATGCTGAAAATTATTGCGTTTTGTCGCCAATTAGGTTTAAAAAATATGGTTGGTTTCACCATGCCAACCAATTCGGGCATGATTAAACTAGCGAAATATTGTGGCTTTAAGGTGACAATGGATTATCGTGAAGGTAACGCAGATTTAAAATTAAAACTAAATGATTAATTTACAACGTATCAACCTCAATTTATTAGTCAGCTTGCAGTACTTGTTACAAGAACAGCAAGTCACTGCCGCTGCACAACGTCAATACATTACTCAATCGGCAATGAGTAAAAACCTGGCAAAATTACGTGAGATATTTGCCGATCCGTTATTAATCAAACTGGATAATAAAAGTCAGTTAACCGAAAAAGCCAAGCAATTAAAACCAGTATTGGCGCAGATCTTAAATAATATTGATGGCTTGTTGGTGACTGGAGGGTTTGATCCGCTGCAATCTCAGCGTGAGTTTACCATCGCGTCAACCGATTACGTGACCGACTATATTCTACCTGCCGCTCTTGCACATTTATATCAACAGGCTCCGAACATTAAACTTAATCTCACCTATTGGGATAAGTTTACGTTAGCGGCGATGGAGCGTGGCGAGATTGATTTAGGGGCAACCATTATTCGACCCGAGCATAAACATCTTTCTTATTTACCGTTAGAAAAAGATAATTACGTGTGTATTATGCGCCAAGGACATCCATTAGAAAATGAAGTGTTAACATTAGCGAATTATACCCAATATCCACATGGCATTATTACCTCGGGCTCAGACAAAGCGGGTGATATTGATGTCGCCTTATCTGCTCAAGGGCTGTTTAGAGATGTGGCATTGCGTATTCCTTCTTATTCTTCCGCCTTTAGTATTATCGCTAAAACTGACCATTTATTGACCATACCTAACTCCATTGCAGATAAATTAATCATTGGTGAGCAATTTACGCGAAAAGAATTACCGATCAAATTACCTATTTTACAGGCTGCAATCATCTGGCATCCTCGTTTTGACCATGATTTGGCACATAAATGGCTGCGTGACGAACTACATGCGCAATTAAGCTGCAATATTCCAAATGGGACTGCGGTAGAGTAGAAGAAGTCATTATATTCATTTAGATTAACGTTCTATGATTACCCTAACGCAATGGAGTGGTAATCATTATGTACGAAATTATAGTGTCTTTATTAGTAGTTAATTTTTTTGGCATGCTCAGCCCAGGCCCTGACATGATGTTAGTGCTAAAATACGGTAGCCTAAACGCTAAACGTGCCGCGTGGTATTGTGTTGGTGGTATTATTTCGGGTTTGGCTGTACACATGATGTTAGGTTTGTTTGGTATTTCATTACTGATTTCGAGTCACCCAATGCTGTTCAATGTTGTGCGCTGGTTAGGTGCTGCTTATCTTATTTATATTGGTATTAAATCACTGCGTGCAGGTAAAAGTGAAATTGCAGTGGATGCCGGTACATTGAATTATCGTCCAACGAAAGCGTATTTAGACGGTTTATTGTGTAATTTATTAAATCCGAAGATCTTGATGTTTATGGTAGCAGCATTCAGTCAGGTTATTGCACCTGAAACACCAACATCAGACAAGTTATTAATCAGCTTATCTATCTTTTTAGAAACGGCAGTACTGTGGTCGTGTTTTATCATATTGCTGAACCGTGGCACACTTAAACAAATGCTCAATCGTTATCAAGATAAGATCAATAAAGCCACGGGTGGCCTTTTGATTACCTTGGGTGGTTTCATTGGTTTAAGTAGCTAACAAAAAATTGCTTTTAAAAAAGGCGCTGTGGGTTAATACCGACAGCGCCTTTTTGCATTAATGGCTATATAAGCTAGAGTTCAAACACATTACTTTGTTGCTGGAAGGCTTCTACATCTGCAATATAGGTGCCTTCAAGTTTTTTTACATTAGCCTCTTCGTATTCATCATCATGTTTATTTACTTGGCTGATCGTAGACATGATCAAGCGGTCAGAAGTGCGAGATTTTAATTCCACCATAAATCGAATAAGGTCGATGCGTTCTATTTTTTCTAATTCTTCTGCGATCCTCTCGGATTTATTAAAGGCTTTATCTTTAATACCAATGGCGTGCCACAGACGTTTACTTTTGCTGTTTATGTTGGCATCAGGCTCATGTAATTTAGAGATTAGGCCTTGTTTACTTGATTGCCATTGCTGCTCGGTAAATGAGATCATCCCGAACGGGAAGAAATCAATAAAGTCATTGATCGCATCCAACAGTTTCACTGGTTGAGTATGTGGTGATTGTACATAGAACATCAAACCGGCATGACGATTAAGCGGGATATTACCTGTACCTACGACATAACCCAATTGTTGTTGAGTGCGTAACTCATAGAAGAATTTAGACGACATCACATGATTAGCTAAACTGTAATAAGCGAGCTCTTTTGGTGATATCTTTGATGCTTGGTAATAAACAATCAGCGCTGCATCATTATGTTCAGCAGCAACTTCATGCACCAACGAACCTGTATCGCGAATGTCCACTAATTTACGTATTGTCTCTTTACCGGGTGAGCTAAATGGATGCAATTTATTTTTCACGTACTTGCCTATCTCTAACGCTTGAGATTGATGCCAGTCACCGTGCACTAACACTTCAACACTGATGTTCTGATATACTTTTTCCAAATACTCAGGCAGCTGTTCCTGCTTAATACTCATCAGCGCCTTAGCTAATCGTTCGTTTGATGGATTGTTTGGCTGCAGTACAGAAGTCAGTTCTGAAAATAAGCGATTGATTGGTTTCGCTTGTTTCTGATTTTCCCACGAGATAAGCAGTTGATTACGAATACTTGAGAAGGTTTCACTATCAACCATTTGTAAGTGACGATGGCCGATGATCAGTTTTAATAATTCGAACTGTTTTTGGGCAAATCCGGCAAGGTGTAAGGTAAAACCACCTTGGTGCGCATAAATGTGGTAATTAATCCCTGCAATTTCGGCTTGATAAGTCAGGCTGTTTAATTGTTCCATCAATAGCTCAACCGCTAGTCGGGTCATCGCAATATTATGGGTATTGGCAATGGCATATTCACTGTCTATCGAAATGAAGATATTACCCTTAGGTAAATGGAACTCATGTTCTTGCATAAACCAAGTTTTAAAACCTTCACTCTGATCAATTAGCCTTGGTTGCTCAGTCAAGTTGGCTTCATCAAGCGCAAGGGCTTCTAAAGACGAGCTCATGAAGCGGTTTTTTATCGGCAGTGCTAGGCTTTCATCAATCTCTACATTCGCCCAGCGTTGTTGCTGGTTAGGTGTAAAATCATCGACACGATAAGGGGTATCATACCAAGCGGCTGTTTTATTGGTGTCCAAGTTTGGTGCCGATACCATTAACCGCATATTCGTAGCATTAAACTGCTGTAAAAAGAAACGACAAGCCTCGATATCAAAGCCCGTCATCATGTAATCACCATAAATGACATGTTCAGGTGGATAAATATGTAAGTTTTGCGATAGGTGAGAGACATTCTTTATTGCCGGTATTTTTTCTTGGTAGCGAAATGCTTGCTCTAAAAAATTTTTCTTCTCGTCATAACGCCACGCCTGTAAACCTTGTTCTGCGATGAGCTTGATATATTGCAAACAGAATTCGACAATCTCGGTAATGTGCTTAAAGCCATTGCTCGTTAAGCCCACAATAATATTGTAATCTTTAAAATTAGCGCCACTTTGACCACTACCTGCTGATAATGCGGTTACCCAACCTTTGCGTTTTAACAGCGACAGTAAACTCCCTTCAGTTTCATCACCGATTAGCTGGCTGATATAACTTAATGGCTTGATTTGGTAGTAGGGCAGAATATCGCTAAGTGGAAAGCAGATGTATAATTTTTTATGACCACTGATCGATTCAACCCAAATGGCTTGTTGTAATTGCGCGTCGGTATATAAAGGGATCGCTAAAGGGACTGCGTTAATGCCTCGGTTAGGAACCGCTGAAAACATCTCGTTAAGCATGTGTTCTTGTTTATCAAGTGAAAGATTAGATTGGATCACTAACTTCATTAAAGAGGCACAGTAATGTTGTTCGTAAAATCGTAGTAGTTCGTCACGCAGGGTGTAGGTTTTTGTGTCTGCGAGCGTAGTGAGGTTACCTACTGAAAATTTACTAAATGGATGGGGTGGATTTACTGTTTCTTTATGAACTTGATAAAAACGGCGAACATCATCTTTTAGCTTTAGCTTAAATTCTGAATCAACAGCATGGCGTTCTCGGTCTAATAAGTCGGCATTGAAACTTGGTGCGATAAAAAATTGGGCGAAATGATCGAGTGCGTTATGGAAATAACTGTTGTTAATATCAAAGTAATAGTTGGTATATTCAGTGCCTGTCCAAGCGTTATTTCTGCCACCATGCATGGAAATGAATGATTGGTATTCACCGGGTTTAGGGTATTTATCTGTACCGAGAAAAAGCATGTGTTCGAGTAAATGTGCAAGTCCCTCATGTTGTTGTGGATCATCAAAGTGACCCACTGCTACGGACATTGAGGCGGCGGACTTTTTACATTGATCATCTTGGATCAATAATACAGCTAAACCATTGGGGAGCGTGATGTGACGATATTGTTTGTAATCATTTGGGCTAGTTATCAAGGCGAATGCTCCATGTAATGGCTGCATAGAAAATAAATTAGATCGGCTTCAAAGAATGGCGATTCTAAAATGCAGTAATGAATGCTGGGGTATAATCTTATTAACGATATATAAATCGTGCGAAGACGATACTATTTGCTAATAATATAAGTTCAGTATGGCGTTAAAACAGCGGTAAGTAATTATTTTTTGAAAAGAATGTTTAAAAACATAATCTAAACGTGGTTTTTAATATTTTTGTCATCAACGCGCGTTACAATGCAATCGTTTTTTGGTGCTGTGTTAATATCTATAAGATATTCAATAGATAATGTAGCGTGGTGGTATGAAGATTTATATTATGCGACACGGTCAAGCAGGCTTGTATGCTAACAGCGATGCGGAACGTGAATTAACCGGTACTGGGCGACAACAGTCTGTTGATATGGCCAGTTGGTTAAGTGCGATTGAACCAACTTTAGATTGTGTATTACACAGTCCTTATGTACGAGCTGCACAAACTTGGCAAGTTATCGGGAACTTATTTACCGTAAACAGTGTCGAAGTCTGTGATGATATAACCCCTTACGGGGATGCTGAATTTATCGCGGATTATGTTCGCGCACTGGTTGAGCAACATAATTACCAAACAATCTTACTGGTTTCACATTTACCTGTAGTGAGCTATCTCACTTCAGCATTAACAACCGGTAAGTATATGCCAGCTTTCGCAACATCTGCGATTGCTTGCTTAGAATTAGATGAAAAAAGTTGTAATTTAAAGTGGTTAGAAACACCCGCGAGTATAAAGTAATACACTGGTTTATTAATGCGTTTTATAATTAGTGCTTACACTTTATACAAGGGTTAATACAGTGCTAAATATCTTTGCATTACCCTATTGTTAGTATATTATGCCGCCATCTGTTTGAGTTCTTGGATGGTACTTATATAAGCGTATAAAGGAGTACTAAATGCGTAGTTTTAAACAGTTTAATTCATTGCGTATCGCAAGATATGTAAAGAGTTTTTTTCGTGGAACCCTCTATGTCACTGGTTTGGGATTATTAGAGTTCCAGCAAGGTTTGTTAATCATACCGAATAACGCTGGTAACAATGTTAAAATGCGTATCTCGGAAGTGAATCGTGAAATTAAACGATTTGCAGTTTAGCAAAACGAGTTTGAGAGGTTAGTGTTATACACTAACCTTTTTTTGTGCCTGCTGTTTGGGACTCGTTGATAAAAAACTTGGTACTAACGTATAAACATATAAATATTGAATGCCACGGTAATGAACAGAAAAAGTATCATGATGATGATGACATTGTAACGTTTCATAAAACTAAGTTTGGGGTGTTTCGCTTTGAATTCGGCTGCTGATTTCGCCTTTTTTCTTATCTTTACCGCATTGATTTCGTGCAATTTGTCCTTTGCCTGCATTGCTTCTTCAAGTTGTGCCAGACGCTCATTGTTTTCTTCTTCGAGCGCTGCAAACCACAGGTCTTGTTTATCCGTTACCATGACTCAATTACCTTAAAACTATCATCAATAAATACTGTTATCAGGTGACTGACAACTAAAACAAGTCTTCTTTACTTGTCAGCTCAATCAAGATAGATAAGGCTGCACTGCCTCCCCAGGTTTTGGTTGCTTGATGAAATGCTTCAACATCAGGGTGCTGTGCTAACCACATTGGCAATTGACGCTTAAGGATGTTTTTGCCATGACCGTGCATGACATTACAACAGCGGATATGCTGCTTACGACACTCTGCAATTAATGCAGATATTTCTACCTTTGCTGTCTCTTGGCTTAAACCATGCAAGTCTAACAGTAATTCAGGTTCGTAATCACCACGACGTAGTTTCTTCAATTCATAAGGGGAAACACCTTCACGTATATAACGTGTAGGGCCTTCGTCGGCAATATGTGGTTCAAATTGATCGGAGAAAAAATGTTCACGTTGCGCTGATTCTTGACGTATTGAATCATTTGCTTGAATTTTTGGTTTATTAGCCCTGATTTTTGTTTTGCGTATGGTATCCTGTGCCAAAGGTTTTATACCTTTCATACTATCAGAGAAAAGAGCGTGTTCATCTGGTTTCAGCGCTGCTTGCGATACTTTCACTTGTGCAGCCTGTGCCTGTTCTTTTGCTACATCTATTTGCAGCAGCATCTTTTTTTTCATTTGTTTATTAAACATAATGTAAGTTACCTAAATTCAACTGCTAAGCTCAGTTGATTAAACATTTTGTTATTTTACCAAAATTGGAGTCAATTGTGGACAGGATTTTTATTGACGAAGCAGTCAAAGAGTTAATTACAATACAAGACCTTATTCGTTGGGCTGTTAGCCGTTTTAACGATGCGGGTATTTTTTATGGTCACGGTACTGATAATGCGTGGGATGAAGCTGTACAGTTAATCTTACCTACTTTACACCTGCCATTAGATATTGACCCTCAAATTCGTCATGCCAAACTGCTTACTTCTGAACGACTAAAATTGGTAGAACTGATCGTTCGTCGCGTAAATGAGCGTATTCCAGCTGCATACTTGACTAACAAAGCTTGGTTTGCAGGTTTAGAGTTCTTTGTTGATGAACGTGTATTAGTGCCACGCTCTCCGTTTGCAGAACTGATCATGAACGGTTTCCAGCCATGGTTAACACACGAACCAATGCGTGTACTTGATATGTGTACTGGCAGTGGTTGTATTGCCATTGCATTGTCACATGCATTCCCAGATTCAGACATTGATGCAGTTGATATTGAACATGGCGCGATTGAAGTTGCTGAGATCAACATCCAAGATCACGGTGTAGAGCATCAAGTAACGCCAATCCAATCTGATTTATTTTCGAACCTAACTGGTTTACGTTACGACATGATCGTATCGAATCCTCCTTATGTTGATCAAGAAGACATTGATAACTTACCAGACGAGTTCAAACACGAACCTGAAATCGGTCTACAGTCTGGTTTTGATGGACTAGAGCTAACGCTTAAAATGCTAGCACAAGCACCTGATATGCTAAACGACGGCGGTTTACTGTTTGTTGAGATTGGTAACAGCATGGTTCACATGCAAGAGAAATTCCCAGAAGTACCATTTACCTGGTTAGAAATGCAAAACGGCGGTCACGGTATCTTTGTGATCAGCAAAGAGCAGATCGAAGATTCAATGGCAGAATTTGCTCCGTTTAAATAAATAGTCGCACCGTTTAAATAATGCGGTAACGAACTATTATTGGGTCTTTAACCCATGATAAACCTGTGATCATCTTATGATGGTTGCAGGTTTTTTTTTATTGCCTTCTTTTTTAGCTATTTGCTATTGTCGCTAAGCCGTGGGTCTTGTATTCTCAAAGGTATTAGTCGGCATTATATAAAGGAAACGCTGTTATGGCAGGGAATAGTATTGGGCAATTATTTAAGATCTCCACATTCGGAGAAAGCCATGGACCAGCACTTGGGTGTATTATTGATGGCTGCCCTCCAGGACTCGAAATCTCACTAGAAGATCTGCAGTTTGATCTCGACCGTCGTAAGCCTGGCACATCTCGCTATACCACTCAACGACGTGAAGCTGACGAAGTTCAGATCCTTTCAGGTATTTTTGAAGGTAAAACCACGGGTTCTTCAATTGGTCTGATGATCAAGAATACCGATCAACGCTCGCAAGATTATTCAAATATTAAAGATACCTTCCGTCCAGGTCATGCTGATTATACTTATCATCAGAAATTTGGTCATCGCGATTACCGTGGTGGTGGTCGTTCATCGGCGCGTGAAACGGCAATGCGTGTCGCGGCAGGTGCAATTGCGAAGAAATACTTGAAAGAACAACATGGTATTGTTATTCGCGGTTATTTATCGCAACTGGGCCCAATCAAAGCAGAAGCACTGCAATGGGATCAAGTTGAACAAAACCCATTCTTCTTTCCTGATCCAAGCAAATTAGAAGCGCTTGATGAATACATGCGTGGATTGAAAAAATCAGGTAACTCAGTGGGTGCCAAAGTAACAGTGGTTGCTGAAGGTGTTCCCGTTGGTTTAGGTGAGCCGGTATTCGATCGTTTAGACGCTGACATCGCCCATTCATTAATGAGCATTAATGCTGTGAAAGGTGTTGAGATTGGTGATGGTTTTGGCGTTGTAGAACAGCTTGGTAGTGAGCACCGTGATGAAATGACACCAGAAGATGGTTTCCTTTCTAATCATGCTGGTGGCGTACTGGGTGGTATCTCAAGTGGCCAAGATATCATTGCTCATATTGCGATGAAACCAACATCAAGTATTACCATTCCTGGTAAATCAATTGATAAGTTTGGTAACGCAATTGAAGTTGTCACTAAAGGTCGCCACGATCCATGCGTGGGTATTCGTGCAGTGCCAATTGCTGAAGCACAACTTGCTATCACGTTAATGGACCACTTGCTAAGACACCGAGCGCAAAATCTACATGTAGAAACACAAACACCAAATATGTAGTTTTGATTCGTCCAATAATTGAAGAGTACCCATCAGCTTAGGTTGATGGGTATTTTTTTTGGTTGTAAAATGATTATTTATTGATATCTTGACCTCCAATACCCCAACCCATTGCCCAAGGTTCGATAATAAACCCTGTAAATAAAAAGCTAAATATAACGTTTATGTCAGTAACGAAATAAATTACAACCCCGCTTAATACTGTCGCTATAAATAGCGATATTCCTATGCCTCAAGAGTATTTTATTGGGACTAAATATTTAAGAATTAGGTATTCAGCTATTGCAAAAAATATAACACTAATTGTAAAGTTATCCATAATAAGCCTATGTTGGTGATAATTTGTCGCTGTAGCTTACCTTGTGTTTGCTTCTTTTCAAATCGATATCCAAGCTGTTATTAAGTGGTCGTTCCTTACTTTATTCATTAGCACCATCCTTTAAGGTGTTTAAATTAATTTTATTTTTATGTTAAATTTTTATTGACCTTACCGTTAAGGTAAACCTTAGTCTTTGTATCAAGGTTAAATCTGGCACAGCGTAAATAACAGCACGTACGGCCGTAATGAAATTTGCAGTTAGGTAAAAGTGAATCAATATAAAAGGTGGATAATGAATAAACTGTGCAAACTGATGTTAGTTCTGTGTTTAGGTCTACCATTAGCCTATTTTATTTTAGTCGGCGATATGTCGTTTTTAGCGATAAGTAGTAGTTTACTTACACCGTTGGTTTTATGTGTGGTGATGATGTTTTTTATGATGAAAATGATGGATTGTAGCAGTAAGAAAGAAAACGATTCAGATACCGGCAATAAAATGGAATAAATTGAACATGATAAGAATTAATAACTTTATAAAATTCAGACACAAAAAAACCGGCGAGATGACTCACCGGTTTCGTTTTTATTAACTTAATTTCTGTTAATGGCAGTACTTAAGTTACAGTCAACAACGGTTTATAGTGCGCCGTAGATAACTGAAGTGATAGCGAGTAGACCACAGATAGTAACAAAGATGTTTGCTGCTTTATCGCTAGCATATTTTTGCATCGCAGGTACTTTCTTGATAGCAATCATAGGCATTAAGAACAAGATAGCTGCAATCATTGGTGCGCCGATTGTTTCAATAAGACCCAGTACACTTGGGTTGATAATCGCTACAGCCCATGTAGTTAGTACGATGAATGCGATAGAGAATGTACCGATTTTCTTCTCTGATGCTTTCGGCATAACTTGTTTAACTAGACCGTTTAGACCTTCCTGAGCACCTAGGTAATGACCGAAGTAGCTAGAAGTAATCGCTGCGAATGCTACGAAAGGACCAAAGTATTGAATTAATACTGAGTCATGTACGTTTGCAAGGTAAGACAGGATTGAGATGTTTTGTGCTTTAGCTTCTGCTAGTTGCTCTGGTGATAGTGATAACACACAAGAGAATACGAATAGCATAACGAAACCAAGTAGCATTTGACCTGCACGTTTACAGATAAGGTCTGATTTTTCTACTGCGTTTTCACCGTAAGATTCACGTTGTGCTTTAGCAAACTGGCTGATTACTGGAGAGTGGTTGAATGAGAACACAATCAGTGGAATCGATAACCAGATAACTGGTAGGAATGATGATGCTTCAGGTACCACTGTTAACATCGTTGTATTCCAGCTCGGGATTAAGAATAGTGATAAACCGAACAGGATGAATACGAGTGGGTAAACTAATGCTGACGTTGCTTTAAGCATTAATTCTTTACCGAATAGGATCAGTGCAGTCATTGCTAAAATTAGACCACCAGATAGTAACCAACGTGGAATACCGCTTACTTTATCCATAAGTTGAACACCTGCTTCGTTAAGCATAGGTGCGCCATCAGCCGCTAGGAGTGGGATTTCAGTGAAGATATCAAGTTGGTTAACAATGAAACTTTCAAATGTATTTGTAATACCTACACCGTAAATTAATACGATAGGGTAGATAGCAAAGAAATAAGCAAATGTAATTAGTTTTGCTGCACCTTTACCAAAATGCTCTTCAACAACATCTGTAATGTCTGAATTTGGATTTTTTGATGATAGAACGAAGCGAGCAAGTGATCTATGCGCGAACCATGTCATTGGACCTGCAATCAATGCTAGAACTACTAACGGCCAGAAACCACCTAAACCTGCTTTAATAGGTAAGAATAAAACACCAGCACCTACTGCTGTGCCAAATAAACTTAATACCCATTCTGTGTCTGCTTTGTTCCATTTAGCAGTGTTCGTAGTGCTGTCCGCGATTGTTGTAGTAGCTTGCTCTGACATTTATCTATTACCTGTAATATTGCGCTGTGTCTCGATTGGTGCATAGGATAATGATCTGAATTTTATTTAAAGTGATGCAGATCGCTTTTTTGCTTTGAATATAAAAAATAACCTGTATTTATCAAAATAATTTGATGTTTTACGTGTTTTTTATTAACAACCCTCGTATTTGTGTGTTTATTGAGCGGGTTATTGTGTTTGTGCTTATCCGTGTTCGTTTTACGCCTGAATCTAGTTGTTTATGTCGCTTTGTTACATGCGTTTGGTTTTATAATTCGCACTGTCATCCTCCTTTAAATATATTGGTAGCTATTAGTGGGTAGTTATTTTGTTTTTAACAATTAATTAGCAATTATTTTGTATACGTAGATCACGCTTATATTAAAAGGCTCAAATTTATTTTAGTGTTACTTTTGAGTGTTTCAGGTTTAAAATCGTGTGACTGCCTAGTTTTGAGTATTCACCTAGTAGTGATGAGGAGTTTTAAGCGGTTATTTCAACATCTAAAGTAAATAGATGCTGAAATATTAATGAGTAGTGTTCTGTACTGCTATTTTTCTGTTGGGTAGATAAAATATCCGCGAGCGGCGTAATGATCAGATAAATCCCAAATTCCCCACAGTGATTCGGTTAATACGCGAGGCGCGAATATTTCTTGGCTTGCTGTCATTGGCTGTAAATTGTCATTTCCTGTTAGTGTGTAATCAAGATATTCTAAATAAGGTTTCTCTGCCCAATAGTTAGTATTGGAATCAAAAGACAGGTTGTGGCCTTTGTTTTCAGGTTCGCTGGCATTAAGAATATATTCCATTTGGTCGCGATCGCCGGGCAAGCCGATTTTGTTGACGTTGAAATCTCCTGCTAAAATGACGGCCTCGTTTGCTGGGATATTTTGCTCTCGAATAAATTCACCCATTTCTTCTAGCTGGGCTAAACGTGCTGATCGGTTACTATCATCATCAGATGATTGGGTGTGGGTCGCAAACACATGGTAAATGTAACCTTGCTTGTTAATGCGAGCATAAATAACACCACGGGTAGCGGCACACTGAATACCATTACAATTGGTATACTTTAGGCTTTTTTCTTCTTCTACAGGCCAAGGCGTTAAAATACGCGTACCTGACTGCATGATTTTTCCTAATTTGAATATTTCGCTGCTGGTAAAACTATATTCTTTACTGAGCTGTTTAAGTAATTTTTTTGTTCGAATTGGATCAAAGACCTCTGTGAGTACCAAGGCATCATAACCTGACATAATTTCTGGCATCTCAGTTAGACGATCACTCACCTTTTTAGAACCGAATATAGTCGTAGCCCAGATGTTATAGCTTAATAAGCTAAATTCATTACCAGGTCCAATAGCAGGTTTCTGATCATGCAGTTGTAAAACATAATTGACTTTGCCACCTTTATTTAGCTTTTCACTATTAAAGGCGATAGTATTTTTTCTATCGGCAAGTTGGATTTCAAAACGCTGAATTGCGCTGTTCGTTTGTGGTTCGATAGTCAATTCATGACTGTCGATACCAAAGGCAAGTTCACCGTTTGTCACTCTCTGGGTTAAGCTAAAGTTGTAATCTCCATTGCTGAGTAAAATGGCGATGTCATCGTCAGTGCTGAACCGTGTAATATTAGCGAGATCCACGGTGCTCAATGGCATCACTTCTGCTGTTAACAATTCAATATTATTACCTTTTTCAATATACGCATACAGGGTATGCGGTGTGCTATTGGTAAATTGAACAATGGTATGGCGTTCAGTGGGTACTTGGCTCATCGCCATTAAGACCGGGGTGATCATGTATAGCCCAAGTAAGACTGCTATTTTCCTTAACATAAATATCCTTGATTGTTTTTATATTGTATGAAATTTAATACTACCCAGAGATGAGTATAAATGATTATTGTGCATATTAAGTACGCATAGTAAGCAATTTTGATGACACTTTGATTAGAGTACTATTTTTTTATGTTTTAAGTTGATTGGTATCACTTGCTATTTCAAAGATGAATTTATAATGTTTACGCAATTAAAAATTAATATTTATTGTTTTGTTGGTTAAGTATTGCTTTAAACATTTAGTTGCAGGTGTTAAATGCTGGTTTTTTCAGTGTTTTGTAGATTTAAAATGTTTCCTTTTATTGTTGTTTTAGTTATAAATTCTATTACTGATTGAATTTAGCAAACTTGGTACGGATAAATGGCTGCAATACAGAATAATGACGGAGAATCTCGAGGACACTTTGGTTCTCGTTTTGGTTTTATAATGGCAGCGGCAGGTTCTGCTGTTGGTATTGGTAATATTTGGGGGGTTCCTACGCAAGCGGCCAGTAATGGCGGTGGTGCGTTTTTAATGGTGTACCTGTTTCTGATCTTTGTACTTGGTTACCCTATGTTAGTTGCTGAACTAATGGTTGGTCGCCACGGTCAAACGAATCCAGCAGATGCGATGGCTAAACTAGGCCGATCTTCTGTAACAACAATGATTGGTCGTTTGATTGGTCTCGCGTCAATTATCTGTGCGGTGATGATATTCAGTTTCTATGCCGTTCTTTCTGGCTGGTTTGTCAGTAACACACTGGCACCTATTGCGGCTATGGTTGGTGCTGAGGAGGCAAGCCGTTGGTTAATCGATTTCTCATTATCTCGTAATATCGTATTTACCTTAGTATTTACATTGATGTCTATTTATGTAATTCAAAAAGGCGTACAAGATGGCATTGAAAAATGGTCAAAGCGTTTAATGCCATTATTATTTTCTATCTTGCTTGCAAGCGTGATTTATATCTTGTTCCAACCCGGTGCGAGTGAAGGTATTGCAGCGTTATTTACGATTGATTTTGAAAAAGTAATGCACTCGGATGTGATCATTGGTGCGCTTGGTCAGACATTCTTCTCGTTATCTATTGGTACGGGGGTGATGATGATTTACGGTTCATACCTTAAACCAAAAGAGAACATCGGTAAGTTAGCAGTACAGGTCACCTTTATGGATACAGGCGTAGCCTTCTTAGCGGCGATGTTAATCCTACCTGCTATGTATGTAGCTAAGCATAATGGTGTCGTTATCTTTGATGCTGACGGAAACTTACTAAGTTCAGATACACTCGTATTTACAGTACTTCCAGCATTGTTTGCTACGATGGGCGTGGTCGAGCATATTGTGGCGATCATCTTCTTTGCGTTGATGTCAGTTGCCGCATTAACATCGGCAATTTCGGTAGTCGAAGTGCCTACCAGTTATATCGTGGATAAAACAACAATGCCACGTAAGAAAGTAACTTGGATTGTTGGTGTGGGTCTGACAACATTAGCGATGGTTGTTGTGACTAACTTCGATTTAATGTTTGGCTTCGTGATCACCTTATCAACGGAAATAACACAACCGCTCATTTGTTTAGGTCTGGCTATCTTTACGGGCTGGGTATGGAGTCGTAATAGCTTGTTAAATGAAATTAAAGGTCAAGATGACGCAGACGTAAATGGTATTTTTTGGAAAGTATGGCCATTGTATGTGAAGTTTGTTTGTCCTGTGTTAATCATCCTATTAATCAGTACAGCGCTTTAATTTCATAAGTAATAGATAAATAAACTTGTTTAGGTCAAGGTATAGAGTATAAATAAGGTCAAAAGAAACAAGCCCTGTAGAGCGAACTACTGGGCTTTTGTTTTCTATTGTTACTAATTATTCATTACTAATAGCAGCAAAATCAGCATTGGTTAGCTGCTTTAGGTCTAATGGGCTTAGTTCGATCTCTAAACCGCGACGACCAGCACTGACGTAGATAGTCTCATGTGTTTGTGCTGAGCTATCAATCACTGTGAGTAAGCGTTTTTTTTGTCCCAAGGGACTAACCCCACCAAGTACGTAACCCGTCGAGCGCATTACATCATTCTTATCTGCCATTATTGCCTTTTTAGCTTTTGCAGCTTTAGCAATGGCTTTTAGATTTAGCATTGCCGTGACTGGAACGACTGCAACGACGAGTTTCTTATCTCCGACATCCACCACTAGTGTTTTGAATATGCGTTCGGCGGCGACGGACATTTTCTCCGCCGCTTCTAAACCATAAGACTCTGCATTCGAATCGTGTTTATATTCATGGGTTTTATGGGCTACTTTTGCTTTTTTAGCTAATTTAACTGCTGGTGTCATACTATCTATTCTACCTTATCTATTTCGTTATTTAGCGCTGTTGCAGACTTGTCTCTATTTTTCATCACGTCTGCTAAGCTATCTTCGAGTTGTAAATACAGGTCACGATAAGCGGTATTAAACTTGTCGTCTTCACTGTTATTCAACCAAGTTTGATACAAGGTTGCCTTACTTTGTTTTTCTATTTCTTTAAAGGTGATCTTCACGTCTTTTGCTTGTTGCTCACTGAAACCCAAGTTAGTCAGCGCGTGTGATCCAAGTATCAAGGCTGAATGATAGGTCTCACTGACCACATGATCTGCCCCTGCATGACGCAGGGAATAACCATGGCCACGGTCATAAGCACGCGCTAATATTTTGACTTGTGGATAATGTTGTTTGATGTAACGTACGAGATCAACAGCTCTGACTTTATCATCAATCGCGACGATGAATAAACTGGCGTTTGCGATACCTGCTGTTTCTAGCAAACTGGGTTGGGTT
The DNA here is from genome assembly GCF_900120065.1 of Moritella viscosa. Taxonomy (NCBI): domain Bacteria; kingdom Pseudomonadati; phylum Pseudomonadota; class Gammaproteobacteria; order Alteromonadales; family Moritellaceae; genus Moritella; species Moritella viscosa. Next base: position 180,858 of record NZ_FPLG01000156.1, on the reverse strand, counting down.
GCGTCACCAAAATAACTTTTCATGTTAAATGAGCGCACTCTTTGGATCATACTGACATCATGATCCAGTACCACTGTTTTAACTCCATTTGCAACTAACAGACGATTGACAATTTGGCCGAAACGACCGATACCGGCCACGATCACATCACCCTGTTCATTAATATCATCGCTGGCTTGTTGATTGGTTTTATCAACGTAGCGTGGCTGGATCACACGGTCATAAAAGATAAATAACGCGGGTGTTAAGAACATAGACAGAGCGACAGATAGCGATAAAGTCTGTGCTAGGCCAATCGGTAGTACATGGTTGTTCACGGTAAAGCCGATTAATACAAAGCCAAATTCACCCGCTTGCGCCAAGCTGAGGGCTAATAACCAACGGTCGCTGCCTTTGATCTTAAAGACCAACGTTAAGATAAGCAGCACTAAACCTTTGACCAGCATTAACGCGAGTGTAATGGATAAAATAGTACTGGTTTCGTTAAACAAGATATTAAAATCAATACCAGCACCAACGGTCATAAAGAATAACCCGAGCAACAGGCCTTTAAATGGTTCGATGGTAGCTTCTAGCTGGTGTCTAAATTCACTGGTTGCTAATACTACACCGGCTAAGAATGCGCCCAGAGCTGGGGACAGACCCACTAAGTTCATGATGGCAGCAATACCAATGACCAGCATTAATGAGGTAGCGGTAAAGATCTCAGGTACTTTAGAACTTGCCACAAATTTAAATAATGGACGACTTAAGTAATGCCCTCCGATAACCACGCCTGTAATAGCGACTATGATTACGAGGGCATAATAAACACCGGATATATCGGCGACTAAGGATAACTCTTCATGTTGCGCACTGCCTGCTTGTACGGCATGTTGTGCCTGTTCAACCAATTCTGGAATGGCTAATAATGGGATTAACGCCAGCATCGGGATCACGGCGATATCTTGAAACAGTAATACCGAGAATGCGGATCGTGCTCCTTCGGTTTTGGTCAGGCCTTTTTCGTTAAAGGTTTGCAATACGATCGCGGTTGAGGACAGTGAGAATACTAAACCAATAGTGAGGGCCAGCCCCCAGTCTAAATTAAGCGCAAGGCAGATTCCCATTACTGTAGCTGTCGTTAAACCAACTTGTAAACCACCTAAACCAATAAGACGATGACGCATATCCCAGAGCATACGGGGTTCTAATTCTAGTCCCACCAGAAATAGCATCATAACCACACCAAACTCAGCGAAATGCTGAATAGTAGCCGCTTCACTACCAACTAGCCCTGTCACTGGGCCTATAATCACACCGGCAATTAAATAACCGAGTACCGAGCCCAAGACGTTTGGCAATAGGAACTGCGATAACGGCAGCAAATAGATAGATGAATGCTTGAATAAAATAACCTGTCATGCAGCGTCCTTGTTCCTTAAGAAGTAATAGGATGAGACTAAAAAGCCCTTAGAGCAATTTTATATAACCATCGTATTGCGATAGCATAATAATAGGCACTAAGGGCTTAATTGGTAAAGCATTATGTTTTGTTTATATTAGACTATTTAACTGTTGCCGCTTTCATTGGCGTTACGAACTTAGCGAGTTCTTGCAGCATTTTCGTATTGTCATTAAGGTTTTTCTCAATGATGTTTACAATAGCTGATCCCGAAATAGCACCCGCAGCACCCGCTGCAACAGCTTGTTTAACTTGTTCTGGTGATGAGATACCAAAACCAAGTAGGCAAGGTGCTGCATCAAATGATTTTAGCTTTTCTAATAACGGACCAACTGGCATTTCTGCTTTGGTCTCTGCACCTGTTACTCCAGCGCGGCTAAGTAGATAGGTGTAACCTGATCCTTGCTCCGCTACTTGTTTCAGCGTTGCTTCATCGGCATTTGGCGGTGCGATGTAGATACTTTCGATGCCAACTTTATCGCCTGCTTCTTTAAATTGCTGGCCGTATTGTACTGGTACATCGGCAATCAATAATGAGTCAACGCCAGCTGCTGCCGCTTTTTGCATAAACTTATCGGTGCCGTTACCGTAAACAAGGTTAGCATACAGCAATAAACCAATAGGCATTTTCGGGTGTTTAGCACGGATCTCGGTGAGCATTTCAAAACAGATATCTGGGTTGATACCTGCGTTTAATGCACGAGATGTGGCTTTTTGAATTGTCGGGCCATCAGCCACCGGATCTGAGAATGGAATACCCAGCTCTAATGCGTCAGCACCGGCTGCAATTAGTGTTTCTATAATCGCCATTGATTGTGCGCGGTTTGGATCGCCAATCGTTACAAATGGAACGAAAGCGCCTTCATTTTTTTCTGCGAGTGCTGCAAAAGTTTGTTGATAGCGTCCCATTATAATGCTCCTTTACCTTCAAGAATATCAGCGACGGTAAAGATATCTTTATCACCACGACCTGATAAGTTAACCACTAAGATTTGTTCTTTATCCATATCCTGTTCCATCATCTGTAGTGCATACGCTAATGCGTGAGATGATTCTAGCGCAGGGATAATGCCTTCTTGCGATGATAATAACTGGAATGACGCTAATGCTTCTTCATCGGTTACTGAAGGATATTCAGCACGACCAGAGGTATATAAATGTGCGTGTTGTGGACCCACTGATGGAAAATCTAATCCAGCAGATACCGAGTATGATTCTTGGATCTGACCATAGTTATCTTGCATCAATAGTGAATGCATACCAAAGAAAATACCGTTGGTACCTTCGGCAATTGGCGCACCGTGTTCACCTGTCGAAATCCCTTTACCCGCAGGTTCAACACCGTAAAGTTTGACACTTTCTTCTTCGATAAAATCATTGAACATACCAATCGCGTTAGAACCACCACCCACACAAGCAATAACAGCGTCGGGTAAGCGACCTTCTGCTTTTAAGATTTGTTGTTTGGCTTCTTCACCGATCATTTTTTGGAATTCACGCACAATCGTTGGGAATGGGTGAGGACCTGCTGCTGTACCGAGTAGGTAATGAGCATTTTCGTAGTTAGCAGACCAGTCGCGTAATGCTTCGTTACAGGCATCTTTTAATGTGCCTGCGCCAGAGTCAACACCAATAACTTCAGCGCCCATTAACTTCATGCGGAATACGTTTGGCTTTTGGCGTTCCATGTCTTTCACACCCATATAGATACGACATTTTAGACCCAGCAACGCACAGGCTAGTGCTGATGCTGTACCGTGTTGACCTGCACCTGTTTCAGCGATAATTTCAGTTTTACCCATGCGTTTAGCCAGTAGTGCTTGACCCAATACTTGGTTAGTTTTGTGCGCGCCGCCGTGTAATAGATCTTCACGTTTTAGGTAAATCTTAGTTTTTGAACCTTTAGTAATGTTACGGCATAGCGTTAACGGTGTTGGACGCCCTGCATATTCATTTAACAGTTGTTGAAACTCTGCTTCGAAGGCAGGATCATTTTGTGAATCGATAAATGCATCTTCTAATTCATCTAATGCAGGTATTAAAATTTGCGATACGTATTGGCCGCCAAATTCGCCAAAAAAGGCATTAAGTTTTGCCATGATAACTTCCTTTAGTAATTTCTAAGCGCGTTAAATGCCGCGATAATTTTGTCTGTATCTTTAATACCGGGTGCTGATTCTAATCCTGAGTTTAGATCTAGCCCTAAACAACCGAGTTTTGCTGCGTCTTGCACGTTGCCAGGGGTTAATCCGCCTGCCAGCATGATTTGGCTGCAATCTTCAGATGTTAATAACGACCAATCAAATGGCTGTCCTGTGCCACCTGATTGTCCCGCTACCTTACTATCAACTAAATGACGATCAACCTTGGTCAGACTCAAATCGGGGGCTTGTTCGCTAACCCCGTGTGCTTTCCAAATTTGTATGTCGTTATTGAGTAAGGTTTTTAATATTGCAATGTAGCTTGCATCTTCGCTACCGTGTAATTGTACAGCGGTCAAATCGAGATGATTCGCAAGCTGGGCAACGACGGTTACTTGTTCATTCACAAATACCCCCACGTAAGCCAGTGGTGCAGCGGCTATAACCGCTTGCGCTGTTACTACGTTAACACAACGCGGCGATTTTGGCGCAAAGATAAGTCCGCCATAGATAGCCCCTTGTTCATGTACGACTTTTGCATCTTCTGGGCGGGTAAGACCACAAACTTTATTGTCACCTAAAATCAATCGTCGGCAAGCTAGATCGACGTTGTCTTGCGACATTAATGAACTGCCGACGAGGAAGCCGTTCGCGTAGTTTGCTAAATCGCGTACTTGTTGGTTATTGTAGATGCCCGATTCTGAAATGATAATACGATCATTTGGGATCTTCGGAGCAATCTCTTTGGTACGGTTTAAGTCAATTGATAAGTCGCGTAGATCACGGTTATTAATACCGATCACTTTTGCATCTAGTGCTATCGCACGGACTAATTCTTCTTCATTACTGACTTCGGTGAGTACGCCCATGTTTAAGCTGTGGGCGACTTTAGCTAAGGCAATATATTCAGCGTCATCGAGTACCGATAACATTAACAGCGTTGCATCGGCTTGGTGTAAACGGGCTAAGTAAATCTGATATTCGTCAATGATAAAGTCTTTACAGATCACCGGCTGTGTCACGACATTACGTACTTTAGTGATGTAGTCGAAGTCACCTTGGAAGTATTTCTCATCCGTTAATACAGAGACTGCAGACGCATAGTTTTTATAGACGCCAGCAATTAAATCTAAATCAAACTCAGGGCGAATTAGCCCTTTTGATGGTGATGCTTTTTTACATTCCAGAATAAACTTGGTTGGTTTACCCGATAACGCGGCATAAAAGTCACGATCTGTCGGTGCTAAATCAGCAATAAAACTCGCTAATGGTTGGCTGGCTTTACGCGCTGCAACCCAAGTCACTTTATCGTCAACAATATTACCGAGAATGGTTTGCTGTAATTCTTGCGTTAACATTTATGCTTCCTTCCTTATGACTAAACTTGCTGACTTTTTACTGCTAGCTGGTGGATCAAGGCTAATGCGCGGCCATCATCAATTGCTGCCATTGCTAATTCAGTACCGTGTTTGAAATCTGTGGCTATTTCAGCAACCACTAATAATGCCGATACGTTGATTGCCACTGCGGCTTTTTGTGCGTCAGTACCGTTACCAGATAAGAGGCGTTCGATAATGACTTTATTTTCAGCCGCATCACCGCCGCGTAATTCGGCTACGTCATAACGTTCAACACCAAAGTCGGCAGGGCTTATTGTGAACTCGGTGATCATGCCATTATTTAACTCGGCAACTTTAGTTTCACCGTGTAGAGCGATTTCATCTAAACCACTGCCATGAACGACTAACGCACGCTGCACACCGAGTTTATCCATGGTTTCGGCGATTGGGCGAATTAAACATTCATCATACACACCCATTAACTGTACTTGTGGGCGAGTCGGATTCAGCAGTGGGCCTAGCACATTAAAGATGGTGCGGGTTTTTAGGGCTTGGCGTACAGGTATCGCATGGCGAATACCAGCGTGGTATTGAGGTGCGAATAAAAAGCAAATACCCAATTCATCAAGGCAGGCTTTTGCTTGTTCTGGGGTTTGAGTTAAATTAATCCCAAAAGCTTCTAGTAGATCTGACGAGCCCGATTTACTTGATACGCTGCGGTTACCATGTTTAGTCATTTTTAATCCGCAAGCAGCAGCGACAAACGCAGCGGTTGTTGAGATATTAATGGTATTCATGTTATCACCACCGGTACCACAACAATCGGCATGTCGGCTTTCAACTGCAGGGAAAGGTAGCGCGGCTGCTAATAATGCTTGTGCTGCACCCGCAATCTCATCTGGCTGTTCACCGCGTATTTTTAATGCCGTTAGCACTGATGAAAGTACGATAGGGTCCATCTCACCGAGTACAACCGCAGTAAACAAGGTTTCTGATTCTTCAAGAGTCAGTACTTGATTTGCGTATAACTTTTCTAGAATAGCGGTGATTGTTGCTGGTTCTATATTTTTCGATGCTATGTTTTCTGATACGATGTTTGATTCTGCCATGACCTACTCCTTAGGGCTTGATACTGATGCTGCTGCCCATGCTAGGGTGTTTTTTAACAGCTCGGCGCCTTCACTGGTTAATATTGATTCTGGGTGAAATTGAAAACCAATGACTTTATCTTCTGGTTGAATGATTGCCATTGGCATACCGTTAAATTCTGCATTAACGGTTAAGCTGCTCGGTACTTCAGTTGCGACTAATGAATGATAGCGTGCAACAGGTAAGGGCTGACTCAAACCGGCAAACATTAACTGACCATCATGGTTAATAGATGAGGCTTTACCATGCATGATCTCTTCTGCACGGCCAACGATACCACCATACTGTTGTACCAGTGCTTGGTGTCCTAAGCAGATGCCAATCATTGGATATTGACCGCGACACAAGCGAATCAGTTCCAACAAGCAACCGGCTTCTGATGGATTACCAGGACCCGGCGAAAGCACCACAACGGGGTTGTTTTCACATTGGTCTATTTGCTGTTTAATCGCTTCGGCACTGATGCTGTTACGGTAAATTTTAACCTCATGCCCTAGGCTGCGGAATTGATCCACTAGGTTGTAAGTAAAAGAGTCAAAGTTGTCTAATAAAAATAAAGTGTTGCTCATGTTGCCTCCGTTACTTAGCGCTGTTGGTTGTTGAGTTTGATGCTGCCGTACTTTTTATCTTCATAATAGCTGCTAATGATGAACCTTGTGCGAGAGCAACAGCGTTTAATACTGCGGCTGCTTTACTGCGGGTTTCGTCGGCTTCTGCCTGTGGGTTTGAATCGTAAACCACGCCTGCACCGGCTTGTACATACGCGGTTTCATCTTTAACAAACGCAGAGCGAATTACAATACAGGTATCCATGGTGCCATCACCAGTCAGATAACCAACCGCACCGCCATAGCTACCACGGCGTTGTTGTTCTACTTGACGTACTAGTTCAGCGGCGCGGATCTTCGGTGCGCCGACTAAGGTTCCCATGTTCATACACGCTTGGTATGCATGCAGGGCATCAAGGTCATTGCGCAGTTTCCCTTTTACGCGAGACACTAAGTGCATCACGTAGCTGTAACGATCAACGTTTAATAAGTTCGCCACATAACGTGTACCAGGCTGACTAATACGGGCTACGTCATTACGTGCTAAATCAACCAGCATGATGTGTTCGGCTGTTTCTTTCTTGTCTTGGCGTAATTCTAATTCGATACGGCCATCTAAGTCGGGGCAAATAGAACCATCAGCACGGAAACCACGACGGCGAGTACCGGCAATCGGATAAATTTCTACATCATTAGTTTGCGCATCATATTTTAATGCACTTTCTGGTGATGCACCAAATAACACAAAGTCAGAATCATTTAGGTAGAACATGTACGGACTTGCGTTCGTTTGTTTTAGTTTGGCATAAGCGGCTAATGAATCTGGACAAGGTAAGCTAAAGCAACGTGACGGTACAACTTGGAAAATGTCACCTTTACGGATGTAGTCTTTTAAATCTTCAACTGTCGCGCAGAATTCACTGTCACTAATATCAACCTTGAGTGTTAGTGCTGCTGCTTTAGACTCTGGTATTGCCGCTAAGACTGTCGCACATTCTGTTTGGATTCGGGCTAATTTTGCTTCTGTTTCGTTAAGTGCTGTGGAAAAGTGATCACCACCAAAGACGCTACCAATTAATTTTGATTGTTGGGTTTGGCGATCAATCACAATTAAGGTTTCGGCAATATAGAATACAAAATCAGGACAGATATTGGCGCCACCAGGCACTTTTGGTAATTCTTCAACACTGGCAATCATGTCATAGGCAAAGCAGCCACCGAGGAATAATGCCTCATGAAAAGGTGTTTCTGGAATAATGCGGTTGATAATAGTACGTAAAGCATCGAAAGGTGACGATGACTGTAAGCGTGAATCTTCATCAAGGCTATCGTCAGTCGCTGCAAATATTAGTGCTAGTTTATTATGACTCAGAGCGGTAATGGCATCGTTGCCAAATTGGGCTTTAAGCTCATCGGCTAAGAAGGGCAGAAGGTTCTCACCGTTCAGCGTTAATGCAGTGAATTCAACCATACGTCCAAAACAGGCAATTTTAACGGCAGCATCGAGCAAAATTAAACTTTGCAGTGCGGTTTTTGTGACTATATCAGCCGATTCTAATAATAGGCTGTTACCGCTTGGGCGATACATGTGGCGATAGAAGGCAAGGGGATCGTTAATGTGAGGGCAATCTTGCTGAATCGAATGTAATTTTCCTGGCGCTAATAGTTGCGTCATCGCACTTTCCTTGCTTTAGTTTGTCTAAATTTCCAATAAAAAAGCCCGCTTCAATGAAACGGGCTTTAATGTTTGTTATTTTTTGTAGATTTACATTTACTGCAGATATCACAAAATCACATGCCCGTTTAGAGAGGGATGTGCCACCACCAACTGATTGTTTGGTTTGTAATATTTTGCATTGCGTTTGAGCCATAAAGTTATCTAAGTAGGTTAAACTTAGGCGGTTAGGGCTATTATTGTCAATACATTTATTAATTTTTGTGTGAAATTGTTAAATAAAACTTATAATAGGGCCTTATTGTGCCTTTTTCTGACTTTTATCGCTGGATACGCTTTATTTTTATGATATACGATTTACATTCTCATACGACAGCCTCTGACGGTTCTTTAAGTCCCGCTGAATTAGTCCAACGTGCGGTTCTACATCGCGTTGATGTGTTAGCTATTACCGATCACGATACCACGGCTGGTCTCCAAGAAGCCCATGATACGATTGCAGCCAATCAATTGCCGCTTACTTTAGTTAATGGTGTTGAAGTTTCAACCAATTGGCAAAACCATGAAATTCATGTGGTTGGCTTAAATGTCGATCTCGAGAATACCGTGTTTCAGACATTCTTAGCAGAACAGCGTAATAAGCGTGAAGAACGCGCGGTTGAAATGGGGAATCGTTTAGCCAAAGCGCGTATTCCAAATGCGTATGAAGGTGCTAAAGCACTTGCTGGCGATGCCAGTATTACTCGCAGTCATTTTGCGAAATATTTGGTTGAGCAAGGCGTTGAAAATACCTTTCAAAATGTATTTAAACGTTTCTTAGCGAAAGGAAAAACTGGTTATGTGCCACCCAACTGGGCAACAATTGAACAAACGATCGAAATAATTCATCAATCTGGTGGGCAAGCTGTACTGGCTCATCCGCTGCAGTATAAACTGTCAACTAAATGGTTTAAAAGATTATTAGCTGCCTTCGAAGAAGCAGGTGGTGACGCTTTAGAAGTGGGTCAGCCACAACAAGGTATTACCGAACGTACTCAGTTAGCCAGTTATGGTCGTGATTATAATTTGTCCGGGTCTGTTGGATCTGATTTTCATCGGCCAAGCAGCTGGACTGAATTAGGTCGAAATTTATATATCCCTAAAGATTGTACCCCTGTGTGGTCGTCTTGGCCTGAAGGTGATGCGAAACCTGCCTCCGCAGTGGAGCAAGGCGCTTAAGTTTACCGAGTGGTAATTAAGGTGTGTCAGCGATGGTCATTAAATAGTTAAGGAGTAATAATTTATGAGTCAATTTTTCTATGTGCATCCTGATAACCCGCAAGCGCGTTTAATCAGTCAGGCGGTTGCTATTTTACGTAATGGTGGTGTGATCATCTATCCAACAGATTCTGGCTATGCGCTAGGTTGTCATATTGGTGATAAAACTGCGTTAGAGCGTATTTGTCAGATTCGTAAATTAGATAAAGAGCATAACTTTACCTTGTTGTGTCGTGATTTATCGGAATTGTCACTGTACGCACGTGTTGATAATCAAGCTTATCGTGCGCTTAAAAACAATACCCCTGGTCCTTTTACGTTCATTTTTAAAGGGACCAAAGAAGTGCCGCGCCGTTTAGTTAACCCTAAGCGTAAAACAATTGGTATTCGTGTACCAGACAATACAATTGCGTTAGCATTATTAGATGCGCTCGGTGAACCTATGATGTCGACGTCGTTAATCTTACCGGGTAACGAAGGTGCTGAGTTTGATCCAGAAGCGATCCGTGACCAACTTGAAAACAAAGTGGAACTTATCATCAATGGTGGTTACTTAGGCGAGCAAGCAACAACGGTTATTGATTATTCGGAAGGTGATGCCGTTATTCTTCGTCAAGGTGCCGGTGATGCATCCTCTTTCGTGTAACCAGTGGTAGAGTCTAGCACTGCTGTTGCCAAGGTTAATGGCGAACTATTACGTAAAGTACCGAAGGATTTGTTTATTCCGCCAGATGCGTTAAGTGTATTCTTAGACGCATTTGAAGGACCGTTAGATTTATTGCTGTATTTAATAAAAAAGCAAAAACTCGATATTTTGCAACTACCGATGCAAAAAATAACCGCACAGTATATGGAATACGTGGATCTAATGACTACGTTGAAAATTGAACTTGCCGGTGAGTATTTGGTAATGGCTGCTTTGTTAGCTGAAATTAAATCACGGCTGTTGCTTCCTAAATTAGTGGTGGCAGAAGAAGAGTTAGACGATCCACGTCTCGTGCTGATCCGACAGCTACAAGAATATGAAATCTTTAAGAACGCGGCTGAAAATCTAGATAATCAACCTAGGATCCAGCGCGATATTTTTGTTGCTAACGCCGAGCTACCTGAAAATATTACGACAACCCCGTTATTAGCTGAAGTATCTCTGCGTGACTTGGCGTATAATCTGCAAAAATTACTCAAGAAAGCAGAACACTTCGAGCATCATCAGATTCAACGCGAGGTATTAACCACACGTGAAAAGATGACCCATATACTGGCATTACTGGAAGATGGTAAAGTGCGAACTTTCCATCAAGTACTCGATCTTAAAGAAGGTCGACGCGGTATTGTAGTGAGTTTTCTGGCGATCCTTGAGTTACTTAAAGAGTCTTTAATTAGCCTTATCCAGAATAATCCTTTGGGTGAGATATACTTAAGTTTAGCCGAATAAGTATGAGACCTGAGTGTGAATACAACACCTTATAAACAGATTATTGAAGCGGCTATTTTTGTTGCTAAGAAACCGTTATCATTAGCGGCTTTATGCCGTGATGTACTTGGCGATGATGATTTAAGCCGTCAGCAAGTATCTGCCTACATTGCCGAGATAAATGCCGATTATCATGATAAAGGTATCGAGCTGGTGGAAGTCGCCAGTGGTTATCGCTTTCAAGCGCGTTCATATTTAACGCCTTGGTTGCAGCGTATGTTGCAAGATAAACCAGCAAAATATTCGCGTGCGACATTAGAAACATTAGCACTGATTGCTTATCGTCAACCCGTGAGTAGGGGGGATATTGAAGCAGTCCGTGGGGTCGCTGTAAGTAGCCAAACGATTCATACGCTTGAAGAGCGTGAATGGATCAAAATGATTGGCCGTAAGGAAGTACCGGGGAGACCGGCTTTGTATGCGACAACGACCCAGTTTTTGGATTACTTTGGTATTAAAAGTATCCAAGAATTACCCCCATTGGACGAAGCGTTATTGGCTAAATTAGCCGCCATGGACGAAGAAAAACAGTTAGATATTTAACGGTATCAAAAAGAACATTGTTAGATATTTAATACATACAACATTTTATAATTGCGAAATAAGATCGTAACTTAATATTTAGGAAAACTGATGAGTGAAAAGCTACAGAAAGTACTAGCACGTGCTGGTTTAGGTTCCCGTCGTGAGATGGAAGCTGTGATCGCAGAAGGCCGTGTCAGCGTTAATGGTGACATTGTGACATTGGGTAGCCGCGTTGAAGAAGCGGATAAAATACGTTTCGACGGCAACCCTGTAAGCGTGATTAAAGAAGAAGACGCTGTATGTCGTATTCTTGCATACCATAAGCCTGAAGGTGAGTTATGTACGCGTAAAGATCCAGAAGGTCGTAAGACTGTATTTGATCGTCTACCACCACTTAAGAGTGGTCGTTGGATCGCGATTGGTCGTCTAGATATTAATACATCTGGTCTGTTATTATTTACGACAGATGGTGAGTTAGCAAACCGTCTAATGCACCCTAGTCACGAAGTAGAACGTGAATATTCTTGTCGTATCTTTGGTGAAGTAACGCCAAAAATCATTCAAAACCTGCGTATGGGTGTTGAGTTAGAAGATGGTCCAGCTAAGTTCCAAAAGATTAAAGGTGTTGCTGCCGGTACTGGTGGTGAAGGTCTTAACCAATGGTACAACGTATTATTGAGTGAAGGGCGTAACCGTGAAGTACGTCGTTTATGGGAATCTCAAGGTATTCAGGTAAGTCGTCTTATCCGTATCCGTTATGGTTCATTAGTACTTGATCGTCGTTTACCACGTGGCGGTTGGTCTGAGTTAGCACTTGAAGAAATCAACTACTTACGAACTCTCGTTTCATTAGATCCAGAAACAACAGCACGTAGTTTAGAGCGTAAAGAAACACGTATTCGTCAAGGCCGTATCCGTCGTTCATTGAAAAATAATGACGCACGTCAAAAGCCGACTAAAAGCGGTCGATTGGGTAAAGAGATTGAAGAAATCAATGAACCTCGTGGTAAAGGTCGCACTAAACCTACTGGTTCTGGTGTACCTATCCACAAAGGTAAGAAAGGCCCAACTAAACAGCAACGAGGCCCTAAAGCGAAAAAACGTACTCGTATCTAATGACACGTTTTTAATTACAACGCGCTATTTATAACAAAATAGACGTGACTGTATAACGCGTTATCCCTGCCTGTAATCGGCACTGGGTTAACGCGTTTTTTTATGCCTTACTCTCTGTCACCTTACTGTCAAAAAACTGCAATACGTTAGTCATTAACAAGCTTTAATATCACAATTTAAATTGACGTGAAATTATTATAATTGGAAGGGTCCTAGAATGAAAAAAACGCTTGTACTAACGATGGCAATTTTACTTGGTGGCTGTGCAGCAACTGATAGAGCCTCAACTACATCATCCCAAATTGTAAATGCACAAACTGAACAATTCTTTGAAGTACACAAAGATGGCCGTATTTATCTGTTTAGCGATTTCGATCTTTATCAAGATTTCATGCAATTAGGTCACACTGCTTACTTTAAAGCATTCATTGGTGAAGGTCCGCATGGTGAAACACTTAAATTCGGCCTAACTGGCGAGCAGAAAAAGAAACTTGAAGGCGTGAAGCATGTCGATTTATATCAAGGTCAGCGTGAAGTAACTGGTCCTTTCTATGGCGAAATGTTCATGGATAATCGTTACTATGTATTTAGCTCGTGGGCAGACATGAAATTAACACGTGATTCTGGTGAAGCTGCATTACGCTTTAGTGACATCGGAGCAGGTCCTGGCGGTAAAACCGTTATTTACGTACTCAATAGTAAAAACAAAAAGCAGCGTCCAGACGCATTAATGGCAGAGTTTAAAGAAAAGCATCAGATCTGAACGTCGAGCCGATAAACGCTAAGCAAACGGAATACATGAAGTTGAATAAAAAGGTGGCGCTGATGCTCCACCTTTTTCGCTTCTATTGCTTCAAGATTGACTGTATATCATTGCCACTGGGTTGCTGAAAAGCGTGTAGGTCAAATGCAGGTAATACCGAGAAGATATGATCAAAGATATCTGATTGTATGTCTTCATAAAAAGCCCAACGTGTTTCATTGGTAAAAATATAGATCTCGATTGGCATGCCTTGTGTCGTTGGTGCTAATTGTCTCACCAATAATGTCATGTCTTTACGTACTTTCGGATGCTGCTGTAAGTAAGCTAACAAGTATGCGCGGAATGTCCCTATATTGGTCAAACCACGGCCGTTCACCGCTTTCTCATCTTCATTGAAATCCAAATTGAAAGTATTGATGTCAAAGTTTTTATCCGTGAGGTAGTTTTTTAATAAACGAATATTGCTAAGACGTTGTAACTCATCTTTGGTTAAAAAACGGATGCTTTGAATATCAATAAAGAGACTACGCTTGATACGACGGCCACCTGATTCACTCATACCACGCCAGTTCTTAAACGCGTCAGATACCAAGGCATAGGCAGGTAACATGGTAATGGTTTTATCAAAGTTACGCACTTTAACTGTAGTCAATGATACTTCTTCAACGGTCCCGTCAGCACCGTATTTATCCATTTGGATCCAGTCGCCTTTGGTCACCATCTGATTGGTCGCTAACTGAATACCCGCAACAAAACCTAAGATAGTATCTCGGAATATCAACATGATGAAACCTGTCGCCACACCCAGACCACTTAAAAAGTAGATCGGTGATTGATCAGATAAAATTGATACCATAATAATGCCGGCGACAAAGAACAGGAACAGTTTAAGTAATTGGGTGAAACTGGTAATAGGTAATCGTTGTGTGGCCTTATGCTTATCAGCTATCTCGGCAATGGCATTTAATACCGCATAAACCGCCCGTATAAATAGGATCACTAGCAGTGCGCTAAGAAGGCGACCAACAACTTCGGTGATAAAAGCTGATATTGAGGTAAATAGTGGTAGCAGTAGGTCAATGACGAGTAAGGGCACTAATAAAGCAAACTTCTCTAAAACACCATGCGCAACGAAGGTATCATCCCAAGTGACTTTAGAACGAACTGATACCACTTTCATGGCTTTAACGACAATACGTTTTACAATTAAATAGGATATGGCTGCGAAGCTCAAACATAATATCGCGAGTATGACATAGTAAGTATTTGAATCTGCACTATTTAACGTATCGCTGTCCGCGAGCCACTGAGAAATCACTAACCTAAGTTCTTTATCCAATGTAATTATCCTACTACTACAAATAAAACGACATAATATTCATTATGGTTGATGAATAGCAATAGCTATTGTGAAATTGATGACTTTGCGTTGAACTTATTAATTGATAAAGAGCATAAAAACGGCAACTAGGTCACTAAAAACGATTTTCCAATAGCCTCAAACAATTTTATAACATACATTAAACAGGTTTTTATCATTTTGAGAGGGAAGGCACATCACATGGCAATGAAGCTTATTTTAGTTATCTTGTTTGGACTAGCACCTGCTACGTTTGCGTTTGCATCGGGTGGCGGTGGAGAAATTATTGATCTTACTGCGTCCAGAATAGGCTATTTTGCTGTAATTATCTTTACCTGCGCATACTTGCTGGTAATGGCGGAAGAGCACTTACATTTACGAAAATCAAAACCAGTTCTCGTGGCTGCGGGTATTATTTGGGCCCTTATTGGTTGGCACTATGCTAGCTTAGGCATGTCAGATGTCGCCGAGGCCGCATTTAGACATAATCTGTTAGAGTATGCCGAACTATTGCTGTTCTTACTGGTTGCGATGACTTATATCAATGCGATGGAAGAACGCCAGTTATTTGATGCATTACGCAGCTGGATGTTAGGTAAAGGTCTCGATCTTAGGGGCTTATTTTGGTTAACGGGTATTCTCGCATTCTTTATTTCGCCGATTGCCGATAACTTAACCACGGCACTACTTATGTGCGCAGTGGTAATGAAAGTTGCCGGGGAAGACAAAAAGTTCATTAACCTTGCCTGTATTAATATCGTTGTTGCTGCGAATGCGGGTGGTGCGTTCAGTCCATTTGGTGATATTACAACGCTAATGGTATGGCAAAAGGGCATGGTCGAATTTAATGAATTCGCGGCGTTATTCTTACCATCTGTGGTTAACTTTATTGTACCTGCGGCGATCATGACGTTCTTTATTCCTAAAAATGCCAAGTTATCTGGTGTACAAGAAGTCGTACATACCAAACGTGGTGCCAAACGTATCGTCTTGTTATTCCTACTGACTGTTGCATCTGCAGTTGCTGCACACAGCCTGTTACACATGCCGCCAGTATTAGGCATGATGACAGGTTTGGGTTATCTACAATTCTTCGGTTACTTCCTGCGTAAAACGCTGCCAATATCGTTAGAGCGTAAACGTGCAAAAGCAGAACTTGCTCAGGACGAAAAAGCCTTGCAACAGCTTGGTGGTGTTGTGCCATTTGACGTATTTAACAAAGTTGCTAAAGCCGAATGGGATACCTTATTATTCTTCTACGGCGTGATCATGTGTGTGGGTGGTCTCGGCTTTATGGGTTACCTCAGTCTGGCTTCTGGCATTATGTACGGCACGTGGGATACCACAGTTGCTAACGTGGTAGTCGGTATTCTGTCTGCGATTGTTGATAATATTCCGGTGATGTTTGCGGTACTAAGCATGGAACCTGACATGTCATTGGGCCAATGGCTGTTAGTGACCTTAACAGCGGGCGTGGGCGGTAGTTTACTTTCTATTGGTTCAGCTGCTGGTGTAGCGCTGATGGGGCAAGCACGTGGACTGTATACGTTTGCAGGCCACTTACGCTGGGCGCCAGTCATTGCACTGGGTTATGCCGCGTCTATACTTTGCCATTTATGGCTGAATGATACGTTGTTTTAATTTATAAAAATTAAAGTTAGCACTAACTAAATACACTGTGTTTAGTTAGTGTTTTTCAATTCAGTTCATCTTTAATACAAGATTTAGCTACTCTTATCAACCTCATCCGCTTGCGTTTGTACCGCGTATTGTAATTGCTCTTCTAGTGCATCATGTTCAGGTTTATCCTTAATAGACATACTCAATTCACTGTCATCGAATACGTCAGAGCATTGTAATATCTCGACCATGTCGGATGCGACATCAGGAACGGAGTCAATCATAGTACTGGCGATATCGACGGCATATTCAGGGATACTTTCTGCAAGTTGACTCACGTATTCATTAACCGCACTTTCAATGTTGGCAGTTGCATCACCCGGTGTTGCTTCTTCACTTTCAATTAGGTTGCTGACGTAGGCTTCCGCGACCACATTTGATGACTCTGGTAACGCTTCTGATACCGCCAAAGCGAAGTCGGCTGATTGGGTTGGAGATACATCGGTTAAACGACTATACAGTTCGGTTGCGGTCTGTTCAGATGCGGCAGCAGCACGATCAACAGGACGCATTTCATCTAACGAATTAGATAGGTTGGTCATGTATTGGTCGGTCATTTCTAACAATTCTTCTTGGTTATCTTCAACCATATTTTCAGCTGCAACTTCCATTACATCAATCCCGTTGTCTGGCATTGAGTTGGCGATAGCAACAATAATATTGGTAAATTGATCTGGACGCTCGGTTGTGATCCAGTCGACTAATTCTTCAGCTTGTTCCGGAGAGGCGTTGGTAAGCGCTTCGGCAATATGAATGCTCATTTCTGGTGCGGCAGCGGTGATGGCGCGATACAGACGGCTAATATCAATTTCGTCAATGGTACTTAATGCCGCAGCTAAGTTTGAGGCATCATTTGGATCGCGCATGGCTAAGGTTTTTGCCATGTTGACAGCGGCGGCTGGATTGTTAGCGGCTAAACTAATCGCCACTTCAACTTCTGACGTTGGTTCAAAAGAAGGATGTGCATACTGGGTTCTAGGATCCAGTTCTGATGCCACACCTGATGGGGTTTGCATAATGAAGTTTTCTTGTTCATCACGTGGCAACGCTGTTTGCTTGACCATATTGCCGATGATAAAACCCAGTAAGGTAATCGCTGCCATGCTTATAAATGAAAACAGTGCTGCGCTACCAAACTGCTCCATGGCGATAGACGCGAGATTGGGACCCAGAATACTACCCAGTGCATAAATGAGTAATAACGATCCCATTGCCGCGAGGATCTGCTCTCGTAACACTTTATCGAAGGTTTCTGACATGCTCATCGGATAGAGGCAAGCGGTTAGCCCCATCACGACCGCAATCGTTAGCAGGGTGAGATTAAATTGTGATGAATTAATCAGTTGCGGTACTAGTAAAGATAATGCTGCAATGGTTAATACCATACCGATCATGGTTTTACGACGATCAAAATGATCGGACAAATAGGCTATCGGATATTGGAAAATAATAGCACCAAAGATAGATGCTCCCATGAAGATGGATAAACTGAAACCTTGAATACCATTATCATTGGCAAAAATAGGCAGCATGTTGACTAAGCCAGCATAAAGAAACCCGCCATAAAAACAACAGATAACACCGAGCGGTGATAACTTTATTATGGTCATTAATGACATAGACTGACTGTCTTCAATCTGTGGCCCTTGATGCTTGCTGATCACTATAGGGGTAATAGAAAGACTAAATAGAATACCGGATATAACAAACAAGGTGACATCGCTGATCGGTGCCACGTTCAGTAAAAATTGCCCAGAGAACAGTGCAGACATGATCACCATCTGGTTAATCGATAATATTCGTCCACGGCTTTCTTCTGTTGCACTATGACTTAACCAGCTATCGAGTGTGGCGTTGGCACAGGCCATACAAAATCCAGTGAGCATACGCATTGCAGCTAACATTAACGGCTCTGGATACAGGCCTGAAAGCAAGATTGCCACCGAGGTTAAGCTACCGCACATGGCAAATATACGAATGTGGCCAACCCGCTGTAATAGCGTTCGACTATAGATAGCACCCAGTAAGAAGCCCACTGACAGCATAGATAAGATGATACCTATGTTATCGACGCTGATACCGTCATTTTGCATGCGTACAGGCAATAGAATATTACTTAAGCCATAGCCAAGCATGAGCAAAAAGCCACTGATAAGTAGCAATATGAAAGGTTTCAGGGTCGTGGTCACAAGCGTGTTCTCTTTTCTATTTAATCTAAAATTGTTAATTAGTAATTTCTATAAGCTTTATAACATATAACTAACAATTGATGTTATCCGATTACGTCTTTGTGTAAATATTTTCACACCTCAAAAAATGCTGTACACTTAACCAGTCTTAAACAACTTTTTCTGGTCAATTTTGTCTGCTACATATCTGGGTTTTTTATTATCGCGCCATAGCCGTGATCGTAATGGTAACAATGAATTAAGCTACTGGTTAGCATCTGAAATGGGTGCGGTTAAACTGATCCCGGCAACCCAGCAGCTGGTGATGTTCATTCCTCAAGATCAACTTACCACTGCATTAGCTTGTTTAAGTGAGTTGAATCCGCGCTTTACCTTTAAAGACTTGAAAATGCGTAGCTTTGATTTAGAACTTATGAGCGCCTTTTATTTCCGTACTTCCCATGATTTTCACCGCGCACAAGAGTTATTAAGACGTAAGCTGGTTACGGTATTAGAAGCCGATATTCGCCCACCTGAGCGTTACTTAATGGAGCGTTTTATCAAAGGCGCAGTCGAGTTCACTGGTACGCCTGTACAACGTAAAGGCTATGTTGAATTTCAACAAGCACAGCTTAAACCAGCTGAACTGCCAGATAACTTAGTCGATAAAATAAAACAGATCTCACTGGATATCGAATGTTCAGAACACGGAGAGCTTTACTCTATCGGTTTGTATTCCCTAAGCCCTGCTTATTGCCCAGATGGTCAGCCCTTTAAACGGGTATACATGATAGGTGAGCAGCCTGAGCGCGATTTAGCACAAACTCCTGAAAGCGAGCCGTTAATCCATTGGGTTGCCGACGAGAAAAGTTTATTACTGGCGCTGCAAGCATTCGCGATCAGTTACGATCCCGACATTTTTATTGGTTGGAATGTAATTAACTTTGATTTCCGTTTATTAGCCCAACGTGCCACATTCCATAATCTTAAATTAGCATTGGGTCGAGGTGGGCAAAACCTGCATTGGCGAGATGGCCGTACCCCACAGCAACAAGGCTTTCTGACTTTACACGGTCGGGTGGTCGTTGATGGTATTGATAGTTTAAAAACGGCAACTTATAGCTTCCTAAGTTTTAGTTTAGAAAACGTGGCACAAGAGATTCTCGGTGTTGGTAAAGATACTGATGATGTCGATAATCGCATGGAACAGATTAACCACGACTTTCATTTTAACAAGGTAAAACTGGCGAAATACAACCTGCAAGATTGCGTCTTAGTGTGGGATATTTTTGTTAAAACCCGTTTGTTAGATTTTTTATTACTACGCTCGCAGTTAACCGGTTTAGAACTAGATCGTAACGGTGGATCGGTATTGGCGTTTACCAATGTGTATCTTCCTAAGTTACATCGCGCGGGTTATATCGCGCCAAATCTGCGTGAGAGTGGGGTAATGGCAAGTCCTGGCGGTTATGTGATGGATTCATTTCCTGGCTTGTATGATCATGTCATCGTACTGGATTTTAAAAGTCTGTATCCGTCAATTATTCGCACCTTTAAAATTGATCCGGTAGGGTTGCTAGAAGGGGTTCAAAACCCGACTGAGGCGATTCCGGGTTTCCGTGGTGGTTTGTTTGATCGTGAAAAGCATTACCTTCCCGATATTATTACCGAACTGTGGTCGCAGCGCGATCAAGCCAAACTCGATAAAGATGCTGCCCGTTCACAGGCCATTAAAATCTTAATGAATTCGTTTTATGGTGTGTTAGGGTCGGGCGGTTGTCGTTTTTATGATACTCGTTTAGCCTCGTCGATCACCATGCGTGGGCAAGAAATCATGCAGACTACCGCAAAATGGATCGAAGAGCAGGGATATAAGGTGATTTATGGCGATACCGATTCCACCTTTGTATTACTCGATGCCGCCAAGTTTACCGAGGGTGATCGTAGCGAACAAGCCGATCGCATGGGCAAAGAGCTGTCAGAATATATTAACCAGCAGTGGCAACGACACCTACGTGAAGATTACGATATCGACTGTTTCTTAGATATTGAATACGAAGTGCATTATCACAAGTTTTTAATGCCGACTATCCGTGGCTTGGATAAAGGCAGTAAAAAGCGCTATGCCGGATTAGTGAATACCAAAGATGGTGAAAAACTTATTTTTAAAGGGCTGGAAACCGTACGTACCGATTGGACTGACTTAGCCAAGATGTTCCAAATGGAGTTATACCATCGGGTATTTCATGGCTTAGCAGTCGAAGATTATGTGCTGGAAATTGTAGAAAGGACCTTAGCTGGTGAATTTAACGATAAGTTAGTTTATCGTAAGCGTTTACGCCAAGAATTGTCTGCTTATGTGAAGAACGTGCCGCCACATGTAAAAGCGGCGCGTGCTGCTGATGAGAAGAATCGCCAATTAGGGCAACCGTTACGTTATCAGCATAAAGCGTGGATCAGTTATGTGTTAACCCTAAGTGGCCCTGAAGCTGTCGAGCATCAACATTCGGTACTCGATTTTGAGCATTACATTGAAAAACAAATTAAACCCATTGCTGATGGTATCTTGCCTTTTATTGGCTTGAGTTTTGATTTGATAACCGATCAACAAATGGGATTATTTTAATCCTACCACAACTCCCCTGACAGTACTTTACCCGCATTTGTGAAACGTATCCTGACATATTAAGACAAACTAGTTTATCTTAATATGTTATGGATTTATCAACATGGGTTATTCATTCATCAATATTAGTTATGCTCACTATAAATGACGGCTAATTGTTTTGACATAATATCGGCAATTTTAGGTTGTGCAGTGCGGTTAGGGTGAATACCGTCGTTTTGCATTAAGCTTGGGTCGATAGCGATCTGCTCCATGAAAAACGGTAACACGGTAATGTCTTTTTCACTGCCAACCTGCGTAAATACATCGGTAAACATTTTACTGTAGCGTGGGCCATAATTAGGTGGAATACGAATATTCATCACATATACAGGAATATTCTGCGCGTGTGCTAGCTCTACCATTTTAGTCAGATTTTTTTTGATTAACTTGGGAGAAAAACCACGTAAACCGTCATTGCCACCGAGTTCGATGATCAGTGCATCAATGGATTGCTTAGCCAAAATACCCGGTAATCGAGACAGGCCGCCAGCGGTAGTTTCACCACTGATACTGGCATTGATAATATTATACGGGGCATTTTGCTTTACTAATTGTTGATTAAGCAGGGTTACCCAGCCTTCGCTTTGTGTCATGCCATAACTGGCACTAAGGCTGTCACCCAATAACAAGATTTTATGGTTAGCTGTGGCATACGCTGCAGGTAATAAGATAACTATCAATAATAATACTTTAAAGGCATTTTTAAACATGAAGCTAAATTCCGACGTTATATTAAAAGTAAGTGCCTTAACTAAATCAGTTAAAACAGAGGCTAAAATCCTCGATATATTATATCCGATGGATTTAACTGTGACCGCAGGTGATTCATTAGCGATTGTTGGTGCGTCTGGCTCTGGTAAGTCTACCCTATTGTCTATTATAGCGGGACTCGATTTACCTTCGAGCGGTGAAGTTTTTCTTAAAAATCAGCCATTGCACCAATTCAATGAAGAACAACGAAGTGCGGTTCGTGCGAAACATGTTGGTTTTATTTTTCAACAGTTCTTACTTATCAATAGCTTAACAGCATTGGAAAATATCATGTTACCGGCTGAGTTAGCTGGTATGGATAATCCCGAACAATTGGCGCGAGAATTATTAGCCAAAGTTGATTTAACGGACAGAGCCGAACATTACCCATCACAATTGTCGGGTGGTGAGCAGCAACGAGTGGCGATTGCCCGTGCCTTTATTTCTAAACCCGATATTCTTTTTGCCGATGAGCCGACAGGTAACTTAGACACTAAAACAGGGTTACATATTGCTGACTTGCTGTTTGAAATTAACAAGCAAGAGGGGACCACTTTAATATTAGTTACTCACGACCCTAAATTGGCCGCGCGTTGCCAGCGCCAAGTGATCATGGAAAGTGGCCAGTTAACAGAAGCGAATGTAGAGCCTTTGGTTGTTGAGCCTTTAGCTACAAAACAGCAGTTAAGTGAGTCGTTATGAGTTATTGGCGCAAACACTCCCTGCGTTTATTAAAACACGAATTAAAACGCGGGGAACTGACGATCATCTTACTGGCGATCGTATTAGCTGTGTCTGCGGTATTTGCTTTGTCGGGTTTTTCTAGCCGTGTTAAACAAGCATTAACCGCCGAGAGTAGTACCTTTATTGCTGCTGACAGAGTATTGGATACCGGTAGTGTTATTGAGCCAGCCGTATTGGCCAAAGCGACCAGTTTACAGTTAGCCCAAGCTCAGCAGATACAAATGTCATCGATGGTATTCACTGATAATCAGATGGCATTGGCAGCTTTGTCGGCGGTGTCGGATACCTATCCATTACGTGGTAAATTATTGGTAAGTCCGTCGTTAGATGCCTCACAAGCGGTTGCGGCTAATTCACCGAAATCCGGTGAAGCTTGGTTAGAAGCGAAAGGATTAAGACAGTTAGGCATTAAGCTTGGCGATAGCATTGAAGTCGGCGTCATGCGTTTTAAAGTCACAGGGGTGATCACGCAAATACCGGATGCGTCGTTTAGTGTGTTTAGTTCTGGTCCTGTGGTGTTTATTAATACTCAAGATGTACAGCGAACCAAGCTTATTCAACCGGGTAGTCGACTAAGTTATAAATACCTGTTCGCCGGAGAAGCCGACAATATTACCGCATTTGAGCAATGGTTCAAACCACAGTTGACTGATAACCAGCGCTGGTATGATATTAAATCACAAAATTCCCCCTTGGCGAGAGCGTTAACTAAAGCGGATAAATACTTGTCATTAGCTAGTATGCTGGGCATTGTTTTAGCCTCTGTTGCTGTTGCGGTCGCAAGCCGTCGTTATAGTCAGCGCCATCAATCTGTGGTGGCGGTGTTCAAAGCCATGGGCGCATCCAAGCGTTATGTGACTAAACTATATTGCCTGCATTGGTCGCTATTGAGTGTACTGAGTATCAGTTTAGGGCTAATTGTGGGCTATCTGATATTGAATATTGGTTTGTATGCCATGCGCGATTATCTTGATACTTCGAGCACAGGTAATATGGCATATCCCTTCTTAGTCGCGATTGTTACGGGCATTATTTGTGCTGTGGCTTTTGCAATCACGCCATTAAGAGAGTTGGTAAACACTTCGCCTATGACCCTGTTACGCGGTCGTGATAGTGGCGCTGAAAATAGTTTGTTGACGCGGCTGATAGGTCCGTTACCTGCGATATTCGCTATTTTTACGCTGCTGTATTTATTTAGTCAAGATGCGGTGCTCAGTGCTGCATTATTAATTGGCGGTATGCTGGTTGCATTCGTACTGCTCGTTATTGGTCGTTTGTTTATGTCTGCGGGACGTTCTGCGGGCAGTAAGGCTGGAAAATCGTGGCATTTAGCGCTAGCCAATTTGAAACGTCGTGCTAATGAAAATGCGGTGCAATTGATTAGCTTTACCATCGCTATTCAACTGCTATTGGTTATTGTGGTCATGAAGAATGGCCTCATTGATGACTGGCAGAAGCAATTACCGGATAACAGTGCCAATCGATTTTTAGTCAATATTACGGCCAGCCAAGTCGAGCAAGTAGACAATTTTGTTGATACGTTAGGCATTGAATCCAGCGGCCTATTTCCCGTTGTTCGTGGTCGATTAACCAAAATTAATGATGACCAAGTGACTAAACGTGTGAGTAAGGAAGAAACTAAATCTGCTGATAATGGTCGCCGTGGTGTGGGTCGAGAGCTAAACCTGACTTGGCGTGATGTGATCCCTTATGAAAATAGTTTAATTGCTGGTAGCTGGTGGCAGCCAGAAGATACCCGCGCGTTAGTGTCTATCGAATCGACATTAGCAGATAAGTTAGATGTCGCTGTCGGGGATAACTTAACTTTCCAATTGGGGAGTGAAGAAGTGCAAGTGACGGTAAGCAGTATTCGTAAAGTGAACTGGCAAACGCTGCAACCTAACTTTTACATGATCTTTAATCAGCATGTGTTAGCTGATTTCCCTGCAACTTATATTTCATCGTTATATGTGCCAGATGATGCAACTGATGCTTTGCAGGATTTTTTGAGCCAGTATCCGACCATTACCTTAATAGATGTGGACGCTATCATTACCCAGCTAAGAAGTGTGATAGGGCAAGTATCTATTGCCATTGAGTTTATTTTGGTGCTGGTGGTATTGGCTGGCAGTCTAGTATTAGTGGCGCAGGTACAAGCCACTATGGAAGAACGTGAACGTGAACTTGCTATTTTACGTACGCTTGGTGCTAGTGGACGCTTACTTCGTCATAGTGTGTTATTTGAATTTGTAGCCTTAGGCGCATTAGCTGGACTGATGGCGAGTATTGCCATGGAGCTGGGCGTGTATATTTTACAAAGTCGTATCTTCGAGATGCCAGGGACGTTCCATTTTCAGTATTGGTTGTTAGGGATAGGTGCAGGTGCGGGCTTTGTTGGTCTGATTGGTTTGCTTAGTTGTTGGCGTTTATTAAATATGTCGAGTGTGATGCTAATTAGGCGGACTATGTAATTTAAATTTATTCAACTAACCGAGACGCTGTGCCATTACGTTCATCATGGCACAGCTAAATGATCAGTTATCTGGCTGTTTGTATCTTAGTGTTTACTTTCGTATTAGGACGAGAAAGTATCACGAGTGCTGGGATTGCAGCCAGTGCGACGTACAGGCCAACAAACGCAAACCCTTTTGGAATTAATAATCCAATGATGAGCGGTGTTGCTCCACCAAATAATGATAGTGCGATGTTGTACCCAAAACCGAGCGAAATAATATCACCTTCGGACTCTTGCCATAATACCGCTGCCAGATTACCCAATAGCGCGCCTGAAATAAGTGTAAATAGGAAAATTGAAATCCCCATGTAAACCTGATCACCGCTTGAAAGCAGCAAGAATAATGGGATAGAGCAGAGAGCTAATGCGATACTCGAAAAACGGAATACTTGCGTTACAGAGCTATATTTGTCGGTAAACCAACCTACAAATGCTAACGTTGATAATAATAATAATGAGTTAATTAAAGGTAAATTTTCAATTTTTAACTCTTCGCCAATCATTTTACTGGCAAAGTTTTGGGTGTAAAAAATTACAGCGCCAATAATTGTCACCATAAATATACGGAAAATTAATCGCGAGCGCTGCATTGGTCGAATAACCGTTTTAACGAGTGGTAATGCTGGTAGAGACAAACGAACATACAGGCTCATAAGTGTATTTAAAACACCCACCAGTAATGGTAATCGCCAACCATAATTATTCATTTCTTCAACTGTTAATAGCTGATTTAAGGCGTAAACAACAACTAATGATATGACAACACCGGCTAATGAACTCGCGACAATTAGGCTACTGGTTTTGGATTTGTCTGCTTGGTCTGTACCTTGGTGTAGATAAGATATCAAGGTTGGGTATTCACCACCGAAACTAAATGCTTGTACAATTTGAAGTAATAAAAAGGCGACAACTATATATTTTCCAAGTGCTTCAACCGGCATGAACGCCATGCTCAAGGTGGCAAGGCCAATCATTAAGTTAGTTAATATTAATGCTGAGCGTACACCGTGATTTTTAGCATAATGGCCAATAACTAGCCCTCCGAGGGGGCGTACTAAAAATCGTAATGCGAATATTCCCCACACGACGTACTCGGCGTGCTCAATCCCCTGATGGGAAAATAAGACTGAAATGAAGCCTGAAATTGAGGCGAAAACCGCAATGTCATAAAACTCTAAGGCGTTACCTGTCACGGCTCCAATTTTTTGTTTCCATGTTAATCTGATCATTTTATTCCTTTAATATATTGATTAGTTTTAATAATTTCAATTTGATTACCATCTGGGTCATAGCAAAAAAAATAATTAAATGACCCTAATCGAGCTTGCTTGATCGGGGTTACGGTTGTCGTTGTCGATAATGCTTGGTGTATCTTTATTAAGTCATCGACTTCAATTGCTAAATGACGAATGCCAATGGCTTTAAGGTAGATTAAGTCTTCGTGATCTTGAGGCGATACAGCATCAGCAAAAGTAAACAATTCAATATGTGTGTTTCGGTTTTCCAGCAATACTATAGTGCACTGTTTATCTTGAAACTCTTGCTCAATGGTAAAGCCAAACTTGTGATAAAACGCGATGCTGGCAGTCAGCGATACGCATGTTATTGAGACATGATGTAGGCGTCCAGACATGCCAGCGTTACTCCCTGTATTCTTAGTGCGTTAAATAAGAAGGATAAAGGTAAGTTCGCACAATTGAATTTCTCTTTAATGACGTTCACGCGTTTGCGTTCATTTGCTTCACTGCAATGATGATAACGTGCGATTTCTTTAATACTTTTAAGCTCAAGTAAGCAATGAATAGTTGCCATTTCTTTGGCTGTTAATATTACATCTCCAAATTGAATTTTATTGGTATGCACTATTTTAGTTATTGGTAGTGTGGGAATACTGTTGTGTTGTAGATGATCAAACATAGGTAAAGTTATGTCTTTTTTATCGAACCAGAGTTGATTTGCTACTTTACTGACCTTAGGTTTCAGCTGACCAAGAGCCATAATTGCTGATGGGGATAAATGCTTATTAGAAGTAAATGAAAACAGTTCAAAATAATCATCGTGCTTTGTGCAAATATCAATTTTATTTGCGTTATGCAGATATTTTTTTGAAATGTTGCAGTGCTCATCGCTAAATGTATTCCACAAATGGACGCCATGGTGAAGCCGTTCATCTAAGCGACGATATAGCCCTGAATCCCAATATTGTAAATGCCATTCATATTTCGTTGATAAAGTTAAAACTGTGCGTTTTTTTATATTGATTATAGAAAAACTTATATGTTCTTTACTATCCTTGTATGTGAATATATCTGCAAAATTTTGACATCGTTTTTCGTTATCTAAATTATGAACGATCCAAGATCGCATCCTTCAATCTAATCACTTTGGGATAGATGGTACCTGCAAATCTGGGTTAATAACACTAAAATATACTTAAAAAGTCATATTTTTAGTATTGAGAACCCACGTTAAGTAACATTAGGTGAAATTCATTAACATATCTTTGTGCTCAATTATAGGTGTAATTTATGCCACTATTAAACGGGCCAATTGTTGGTATTATGCCATTCGTTAATGGGAACACTGTGTCTCAATTTAAACTAGCAAAGGTAAAAGGGATATTTATGGCTTTCTATTATTATGCAATATTGGCTGTCTTTATGATGCTCATGCCCTGTCTGTTTTTTGTTAATGGGATTATTAATTACAACCGTAATTCAAATTAAAGCTATTACTTATAAGCGTTGTCGAAGCATTAATTATTGACTTGGTTTAAGCACATAATTAGCGGAATCTGCTGTTAGATTTACTTTTAATTATAATAAACCTTATTCATTCTTATCTATGTGGATAATAGATTATTAAATGAACTGTGAGCATTCACATATAGATCTTCTATCGGTAAACTATTGCTCTTAATGATTATTTACTAATTTATTTAGCGATTACAGAGGTTACTGAATACAGTGATTTTTTGGAATCAAGGGGAATGGTTTGCCGATAATTCGACCAATGGTGTCTAGATTTCTTATTATTTTGATGATTGCGCTGATCCCCGCATTATCTTTTATGTCATATAATATTTGGCATGAATTTATGGCTGAAAAACAAAAAATACGTGATAAAGCATTTCTATTTGCTGAAAAGGTGGTAAAACAGCAAAAAAATAAAATTCGGTATACTAAAAATATCCTATTTAATTTAGCGGAAGACCAAGCCATACTTAACCCCGAAAACCCTAATTGTTCTCTGTTTATTTCTAGAATCCAACGCCTTAATCCTATTTTAACTGATATCAAAGTACCGCTAGCCAATGGTGACCTGCTGTGTAATGCGCTGCCATTGCAACAAACAACTAATGTTTCAGGCCGTTGGTACTTTCGTAATACCATTGAAAATGGTTTGTTTTCGATGAGTAAATTCCAGATTGACAGAGAAACTGGCCTCGCTTCAATGAACTTTTCGGTGCCAGTCTATGATAAAGATAACAATATTATAGCCGCTGCTGTGGCAGTTCTATCGTTAAAATGGTGGGGTGAACAATTAACAGATAATTTTTTCCCTAAAGATGGTGCTGCTTTTATTGTTGATCGCGACGGTCAAGTCGTCGCTTCACACTATGGTATTGCTACCGAAAATGAAAGTTTAGCCATGATCCTTACTGATTCACTGCCACAAAAAGAAGGTGTTTATGAAGTAAAGTCGGCAGATAATATACGCCGTTTAGTCGCCTATAAACCTATGTTTCCAGCCGATAGTGGTAGTGATGCATTTGTTCTTATTGCACTGCCGTTAGAAAGCGCTTATGCAAGAGTATATGCAGAATTACAAGAAAATATAATAGCCTTGCTATTTAGCTTAGCCACATTAAGTTTTATATTGCTCTGGGGTTCACGGGTTAAAATTATTCTTCCAATTTATCAACTGTTTGATACAGCCAAAAGTTTGATCTCTGAGCATTTAGAATATACAGAGTCAACGCAAAAAAATAAGGCTTTAGATAACAAATATAATAGTGAATTATGGGCTGTATCAGATCATTTTAATTTGGTTATTGCAGAGCAAAAGAAGCAGCGACAAGAATTGAAAGACTTAGTTTATCTCGACCAATTGACTCAACTACCAAATCGACACGCATTATTAAATAGTATCGAGAATAAACTTTCTTGTCCTGACGATAAATTCGCGATTGTTCTTATCGACATCGATAATTTTGGAGTGTTAAATGATCGTTTCGGGCATGATATTTGTGATGGTCTATTAGTCGAAATTGCTAATAAATTGCTTTCATTGTGCCAACACGATGAAGAGGTTGGCCGTTGGTGTGGTGATGAATTTGTTTATATTCTCCCTTCCCATAAGCGCGATCTTTTGGACCATAGAATTAATTCTATTTTAGCGTCGCTCTCTGAGCCTATTCAATTAGAGATTATTTCTTATGCTTGCCAGGCGCGTTGTGGCGTTGTAGTCAGTCATGAGTTAGCTATAAAAGATGCGAGTAAATTGATGCATTTTGCCGATTTAGCCGTATCAAAAGTGGGAGATAATAAGGCTTATAAGATTACTTACTTTAAACAAGATATGGAAACTGCAGGTCATGAGCGGTTCGAACTTGAGGCTGAGTTACGTCATGTAATATCGCGTGGTGAGCTACGATTACACTATCAACCTATTATTAATTTTAAAACGGGTAAATATGAACTAGCGGAGGCATTAGTCCGCTGGCAACATCCTCGTCGAGGTTTAGTTGAGCCATTGCAATTTATTGAATTGGCTGAAAGAACGGGATTGATTATTAATATTGGCCGTTGGGTTCTATGTGAAGCTATTCGTCAGTTAGCCATGTGGCGTAGTGATGAGCTAATTGATATTAATGAAGTGGCTGTAAATTTATCTCCAATACAGTTACAAGATAATGAGCTAATTCAGATGATTACGGCGACATTAATAAAGTATGATATTGAACCTAAATGGTTAACATTGGAGATCACTGAATCTGTGTTACTTGATGGTGGTGATGAAGCGTTAGCAACAATTGCCCAGTTTAGAAGCATGGGAATTAGAGTCGCGTTGGATGACTTTGGTACGGGTTACTCAAGCCTTAGCTACCTGTCTCGTATTCAGCTGGATAAAATCAAAATTGATCGTTCATTCGTTAATGAGATCGGTAATGCACGTGATGATATTTTAATTGAAACAATAATAACAATGTCGCATCGGATGAATTTAGCGGTTGTCGCAGAGGGGATTGAAACCGTATCACAATCAATGCTTTTGGAGAAATTAGATTGTGAATATGGGCAAGGTTACTATTTTAGTAAACCGCTTGAGGCTAGCGCTATAACAAAATTTTTTAAAACATTAAATGAACCTTGTATAAACTCATGAAGAATAAGGAAATCGTAATGAATAAAACGGTAATTAAATATGGCCTTATATTAGCTGCGCTGGTTAATATTGGTGGGGTACTTACGTTCTCGAAATTGTTTAGTAATACGGCAATTAATGATGCAGATCCAGTTGTGATGTCTAACTTTGGTTTAGTTATGATTGTGGTATGGGGACTGGCATATTTTGCTGCCGCGATGACTAAAGGTAATATTCGTTTGTTAGTCTCAGTTTTTGCGGTAGAAAAGCTGGTATACGTGGGCGCATGGGTGTATTGGTTAACAACAAATAACTTATTTAACTTGTACGAAGTAGATTTACTTGCCGGTATCTTTTATACCATTTACGGCTTAAATGATTTGTTGTTTATGGTGTTCTTTATCAAGGTTACTATGTATAAAGGCACTGATGTTTAATGATAAATTAGCGTTAATAGAAGCTAATAAGCGTAATCACAGTGCCTTTTCTTATTTAAAACGATTAACTGACTTGATCTAACTGTGCGTTACGATAAGTCACAATATCTTCAATCGTTAATACCGGTAAGTCGTGCTTTTCACCAAAAGTAATGATTTCTGGTAGACGTGCCATTGTACCGTCAGGATTGGTTACTTCACATAATACGCCAGCAGGTTTTAGCCCCGCGAGTTTCATTAAATCAATTGTCCCTTCGGTATGACCACGGCGCGTTAATACACCACCTGGTTGTGCGCGTAGTGGGTAAACGTGACCTGGACGTGCCAAATCACTTGGCATTGCATTATCGGCAATCGCGGCTTTAATTGTGGTGACACGATCCGCAGCAGATACGCCTGTTGTTACGCCAACGGCCGCTTCGATGCTAACTGTAAATGCCGTACCATATTGGCTTGAGTTATTCTCAACCATAGGTGCAAGCTCTAAATGCTTAACACGCTCGTCAGGTAGACAAACACAAACAATACCACTGCCTTCTCGGATCAGTAGCGCCATTTGTTCATTGGTAAGCGACTCAGCCGCATACACCATATCACCTTCATTTTCACGGTCTTCATCATCAACAACTAAAACCCCTTTGCCTAAACGTAATGCGGTTAGTGCTGTTTCAACACGCGTGATTGCGTCGCCAAAAGGGGAAAGTAAAGACTGATTCATGGTTTAAATCCTTAATATACAACTATATAAAATATTGGGTTCCAGAATCAGGGCGTACAGAATTAGAGGTGCGTGATTAATCATCTACCAAGGTAAATGTTAACGCATCTTATATTCTCTCTCATCCGGACTTAGACATATTCGTGAATATGTCATTACCGTCGGCTCTGGACTAGGCTATATGGCATAGCATTCACCAGATCTGCTGACCCTAAGTGATGACTTTATTAAATCATATGCCACTTAGGCGCTCGCGGGCTGAAATAGGTGACGAATAAATCGACCGCCTGATTATTACCGCCGGTGGGGAATTACACCCCGCCCTGAGAATTTAATCGATTAATGATCATGTGATCACCGTCGACAAGGTTATGTTGCCTTGATTTTATGCAAATGACAAGTGTTTAAAAGCTGACGGGGTGTACTGAAAAATCTAAGTAATAATATCGTGCAAACACCAAACTGTTGTTTGACATCAGATATAGAAATGGCGCTGTGAGTGAGACTCATAACGCCATTCTTTATATCGTATAAATTAATAAGAGCAATTGAAATTATCCGCCTGCGAGTTTCACAGTGTAGCCTTTCTTCTCTAAAAATTCTTTTGCCATGTCACGCTGATCACCTTGGATCTCGATGATAAAATCTTTGACACTGCCACCCACACCGCTTTTCTTTTTCAATTCTTTTGCGAGTGCTTTTAATTCTTTTTCGGGTAATTCTATACCGCTAATCGTCGTCGCACCTTTACCTTTACGGCCTTTTGTTTCGCGGCGGATACGTACAATGCCATCACCTTCAGGTGCAGTTTCAACTTGTTTTTCTTCTTTAATACGACCGCTTTCGGTTGAGAAAACCATGCGGATATTGTCATCGAAATGCATATCAATACTCATTAACAGTCAATAAAAGGGATTATAGCAAATAAAAGTAAAAATGATAACGCTAGAAGTGAGCCCGCTCCAACTGTATTCGTGAGTTTAGAGCGAATTTTTTACGCTGATGTTTCGTTAGTCATTATCATATTCATGAATGATATGATTGAGTAGGCTTCCTTCCAATAGTGCCTTGCGAACTAACGCCACACCGGCCATAGAGGGTTCATTTTGAAACTGTGCTTCGTTAATCACGACGTTGGGTACAAAACTACCTAATGCATGTTGTTGCACACTGTGTTCAATGATTGGGAAGATTAATTCTTTTGCTGCGACAATCTCGCCCTTGATTAACAACTTTTGCGGATTGAACAAGTTAACTATGATTGCGATTGCTTGACCGAGTAACTTACTCACTCGTTGTAATACTTGTACGGCTAATTCGTCACCGCTATTTGCAGCATTACAAATGCCTTCGATAGTTAAGCCCTCGATAGTGAGACTTGTTTCGTGGCCTTGATTAATTAATCCTGTTATCTGTTTAAGGATTGCTTCATTAGAGGCGATCGTTTCTAAACAACCATGGCTGCCACAATGACAAGGTAAACCGAGAGGATCAATGCGAATATGGCCTATTTCACCGACTTGATTATTGTAGTTGGTAAAAATTTTACCGTTATTAATAATACCAGAACCAACACCATCATGAACGGACAGTAATACACTGTCTTGGCAATCTTGCGCCGCACCAAAGTACAACTCAGCTAATGACAGAGATTGGGTGTGGTTGGCAATATACGCAGGAACACTAAACTCTTTGGTGAGTAGGCTTCCGAGTGGGATATCTTTTAGATTATGTTTTGGTAGATAGACAATTGTACCTGACTCTCGGTCGATCAAACCGGGTGACGTCACCGCAATAGCGATTAAGCGTTGTAAATCAGTATTGATATTAGCGTCAATGAAGTCGGCAATTTGTGCTAATAAAAATGGGATTACATCGTTGTCTGGTGCAGTGTCTAAAGCAACACGGTAAGTGGTGAGCTTCGTTCCTGCAATATCATGCAACGCGATGGTTAAATTATTACGACCAAGTTTACAACTTACAAAGATAAACTTTTCTATCTCGCAGGTCAGTGATATGGCTGGTCTACCGCCAGTCGAGGCTTGCTGTGCTACTTCTTTAATTAACCCTGCCGCCATTAATTGACGTGTCATCTTAGTAATACTTGCAGGCGCTAGCTCGCTTAATTTTGCTAAAGCGACCCGTGAAATTTGCTTTTTTTCATCGATAAGGCGATAAACAGAAGCGGTATTTACTTGTTTAATAAATTCAATATTGGCGACTGGGCTATGTTTCATAATTAGAAGCTTTTCACTTGTCCGTTTACAATCGTTTTGATAACGGTGAAGTCGGCATTGAAGGCTGTTAAATTCGCAACTTTGCCTTTTGCAATGCTGCCAAGTTTATCTGCTACACCAATTGCTTTTGCTGGGTATAGGTTCGCCATACGCAGTGTTTCTGCCAGCGGTAAGCCAACATGTTTCACTGTATTTTCAACTGCTTCGATCATCGTTAATGCTGAACCGCCTAGTGTACCATCGGCACCAACACATTTACCATCACGATAGAACACTTCCGTGCCAACAAAGTCAAAAGATTCGATGTTGGCCCCGGCTGGCGCAACAGCATCAGTCACTAAGACTAATTTTTCGCCCATTAATTTATGGCTCATACGTACATTAGCGTAATCGACATGGTGGCCATCAACGATAATACCGGCGTAAACGTCTTTATGATCGTAAATTGCGCCAACCACACCTGGGTCACGACCCGTAATCGAGCTCATGGCATTAAACAAATGCGTCGCAAAACGCGCACCAGCTTCAAAACCTTGCATGCATTCGGTGTACGTTGCGTTAGTGTGACCAACTGATACTAATATGTCTGCTGCGGTTAATTGTGCAATGTGTGTCGCGTCAGTATTCTCTGGTGCTAAGGTTACTTTGCTGATCACTGCACTGTTGGTACAGATATGGTCGATCATCGTTTGTTCACTGCGGCGAATAAGGTTAATACTGTGAATGCCTTTTTTCGCTGTAGACAGGTAAGGACCTTCTAAATGCAAGCCGAGTGCTTGGTTGCTGTGTTTTTCTAAATACGCCGTCATGGTATCAATCGCAGACTTCATTTCTGCATCGGTAGCCGTGATCAATGTTGGCAAGTAGCTAGTACAGCCAAAGCGCTCGTTGGTTTTTTGCATAATTTCAAGGGTGTTAATACTGATATCAGTATTAAACAATACGCCACCACAACCATTCAGTTGCAAATCAATAAAGCCAGCTGTTAAGCTTGCACCTACAAGGTCAATACGTTCGATATCTGTTGGGCAATCTGCGATAGCAACCAAGTCATGAATGTATTCACCATCGACAATTACACAGTGCTCAGTTAGCACACTGTCGTTTGTGTAGATAGTACAATTAGTGAGTGCATACATAGAGTTACTCCGCAATAAAGCTTTGAATGTTTTCCGCTTCTAGTTCTTTAAAGTAGCGTACCGTTTTCACTTTTAATTCCATCGTTGCAGGCTCGTCACACGCAATAATTGATTTAGGGTGTAACTGTAGCGCAGAAATAGTCCAAAGGTGGTTTACACTACCTTCAACAGCGGCTTCAAGTGCCTGGGCTTTATTGTGACCTGTGATTAACACCAAGATTTCTTGTGAGTCTAATAGTGTGCCGACACCAACGGTCAGTGCTAATTTTGGCACTTGGCTAATATCGTTGTCGAAGAAACGTGAATTAGCAATACGTGTATCTTCTGTTAGTGTTTTGATGCGTGTGCGTGAAGCCAGTGATGAAGCTGGTTCGTTAAATGCGATGTGACCATCAACGCCTACGCCACCCATGAACAGATTAATTTGACCGTAGCTCTTCATTTTATCTTCATAACGCTGGCATTCAGCATCCAGATCGTCAGCATTACCATTCAGTAAGTTAACGTTTTTATCTTGAATGTTTACGTGATTGAAAAAGTTGCTGTACATGAATGTGCGGTAGCTTTCTGGGTGATTTTTATCTATACCTACATATTCATCCATGTTGAAAGTAACAACGTGTTCAAAACTAACTTCACCTTCAAGGTGTAATTTGATTAACTCTTTATAAGTTGTGAGTGGAGTACCGCCTGTTGGTAGACCTAATACAAACGGCTTGTTTGCAGTTGGATTGAATGCATTAATCTTGTTAGCTATATAAGCAGCGCTCCAGCGACCAACTTGAGCAGGGGTAAGTAAAGGAATTAATCTCATGCGATACTCTCTATAATTTTTTGGTTGTGAACTATTCTTTTTTTTAATTGTAAATTAAGTTTTAAGATCCAGCTATCAAAACTTGCCTTTTTCTGCTCAAATCGTTGAAATAGATCACACTGCAGGGAATTAAAAGCGAATTAGGTTTGTCATCATGGCTATCTTACTTTACATTACAAAATAAGTTGTGTGGTGAGCGAAAAGTATGTTCTTTTAATGAAACCGAAACAGTTTTATAACAAGAATAAAACATTTATTTGGATTTTAAACTTAAACGAGGGAGATGGCTGTATGTTTAGCTATTTGCAAAAAATTGGTCGTGCACTGATGGTTCCGGTGGCAGTTCTACCTGCTGCTGCGGTATTAATGGGTATTGGTTATTGGATTGACCCAGTCGCTTGGGGCGGTGAAAATATGCTTGCAGCATTTTTCATCAAATCGGGTGCTGCGATTATTGAGAACATGTCATTACTGTTTGCTGTTGGTGTTGCTTACGGAATGTCAAAAGACAAAGACGGTTCAGCCGCGCTTGCTGGTCTTGTTGGCTTCTTAGTGGTGATAACGTTACTTTCACCGGGTTCAGTTGCTGCAATCCAAGGTGTGAGTGCTGACCAAGTGTCTGCTGCATTCGGTAAAATCAATAACCAGTTTGTTGGTATTTTAGTGGGTGTTATCACTGCTGAACTATATAACCGTTTCAGTGAAGTTGAGTTGCATAAAGCGCTGACCTTCTTCAGCGGCCGTCGTTTAGTGCCAATTATTACTTCTTTTGTCATGATGGGCCTGTCATTTGTACTGATGTACATCTGGCCAATTATTTTTGATGGTCTGGTTACTTTTGGTACTAGCATTAAAGATATGGGGCCTACTGGTGCTGGTATCTACGCGTTCTTTAACCGTATGCTGATTCCGGTTGGTCTTCATCATGCACTTAACTCAGTATTCTGGTTTGATGTTGCAGGTATTAATGATATCCCTAACTTCCTTGGCGGTGCAAAATCACTTGCTAATGGTGCTGCAACTGTGGGTATTACTGGCATGTATCAAGCTGGTTTCTTCCCTATCATGATGTTTGGTCTACCAGGTGCGGCGCTTGCATTCGTGCATACAGCTAAGCCGGAAAATAAAGCGAAAGTAATGTCAATCATGATGGCTGCTGGCTTTGCAACATTCTTTACGGGTGTTACTGAACCACTTGAATTCTCATTCATGTTCGTGGCGCCAGTTCTATTCGTTCTACACGCATTCTTAACGGGTGTGTCTGTATTCATCGCTGCATCTATGCAGTGGATTGCAGGCTTTGGTTTCAGTGCGGGTCTGGTTGATTTAGTATTATCATCACGTAACCCACTAGCAACACAGTGGTACATGTTGCTTGTTCAAGGTGCTGCATTCTTCGTAATTTACTACGTTGCATTCCGCGCTATCATCATTAAGTTTGACCTTAAAACGCCAGGTCGTGAAGACGCCGGTGAAGAAGCGGCTGCTCCTGCTAAAGCGGGTAAGGCTTCACACGTTGAAGTTGCGGCTAAAGTTTTCGAACTTGTTGGTGGTAAAGACAACTTAGTACATGTTGATAATTGTGCAACACGTTTACGCCTTGACGTTAAAGATTCATCACTAGTAAACGACGCAGAACTTAAACGTCACGTACCAGGTGTGATCAAGCCAAGTAAAACAGCGGTACAAGTTGTAATTGGTCCACAAGTTGAATTCGTTGCTAACGCACTTAAAAAACTTGTTTAATATCCTTGCCATGAGATTAGCTATTTTGTAGTTAATCTTTAGGTACAAAAAGGGCGATACATTTAATGTATCGCCCTTTTTTTATCAGTGTGATCTTATTCTCAAGCGGGTCTTGGTTATTCAACCTTAACGTCGTTTTCGCATAAATATTGAGTTTAATATAGCACTGTTGAATCTATGTAAGGTATTGTTATTTATAAAGATTGTAAAAAACCCTTTGACAGTGTAAATATTGCAGGCATCATGTTGAGTCAGGTGAAATACCTAGAGCATTTAAATTAAATCAAGAAAAAAGGATGAGTAATGAAACATCACTGCAAGATATGAATAGTATTTTTATTATTGACGATAGTGGGCTGAAGCTCCCACCCTGTACAATTAACATACATAAAAGAAATACTTTAAGTGAATATGAAAAATTACCACGAGCCATGTTAGTGCGCATAGTTTTGCATTATTCGGCGTTATACCTATAAGCTTTACTACTCGAGAAGTTAGAGCTCGTAATGAATTCTTACGTATTTCGACATTATTGACCCCTCGGTATCATCAAAATATATTTGGACACTAATAGGTCCAATTGTTCGGTTCACACTAGAAGCAACCCAATAAGAAAAATATTAAGACACGCGTTGTCTAAACATGAGTGCATTAAATGATCAAGTTAAATACCTTAAAAAGACGTTTTGCTGCTTTATCCGGGATAGTTGTTATTCTTATGATAATAAATGGTGCTTTCCCTGCTAGTAAGTTAAATAATATAGAAAATTCTTGGCATGCCTATCACCATAATGTTGTAAAACGCCAAGAACTGTTAATGGAGATCAAAGAAAATTTTGGTTATGGTGGTTTAATCCATAACTTTAAAAACTACGTTCTTCGTGCAACGCCCAAGTATGCAACGCGTGTGTCACAACGATATCTAGCTGTATCGCAACGGATAGCGGAATATCGTACTATTCCATCACTCAGTAAAGAGGAGCGCAAGGCGCTTGATAATATTGAGGCCGTTGCAAACAAATATCGAAATATGCTGGAAGTCATTATCCCTATGGTTGAGGGAGGAAAATCAATCACATCTATTGATTCGATAGTAAAGATCGATGATGCTCCCGCATTGACCGCTTTTGACATTCTCAATGGTCATTACCATGACTTGAGTTCTTCTACGATAGAAAATATGGAAAGTGATATTGCAATGGCTAAGAGGGTCGTCATAGGCACTGTTTTTCTGATAACAGTGCTCCTTACCATCGGCAATTTCCATATGTACCGCTTGACGGTCGTGCGGATAATACAGCTGAAAAATGCCATTGTACGCTCTAATAATAATCGCGACCTTAGTGTGCGTTCAAGTATCAAGGGCAGCGATGAAATTACTGATACGGCAGAGGCATTTAATGAGTTGATGAGCGCTACACAACAAGCCATTACATTATTTTCAGCATCTGCAGATGAAGTTGCTGTAGCGGCTACTCAGCTCTCAACTTTATCGATTAACACTAACCAGTTAATGGAGCAACAACAGAATGAAACTGAGCAGGTTGCCACTGCGATGAATGAGATGAGTGCAACCGTACAAGATGTGGTAAACAATATATCAAATGCCGCTAATTCAGCAAGAGAAGCTAATGATATTGCATCAAATGCTGGAGGTGTCGTATCCGAAAGCATAGTCGGGATTGGTTCTCTAGCAGATCAAATTGGATACACTGCGGGCGTTATAACGCAGCTGGAAAATGAGACAACAGAAATTAGTGTCATTCTGGATGATATTTGCGGCATTGCGGATCAAACCAACCTTCTTGCACTTAATGCTGCCATTGAGGCTGCGCGCGCTGGAGAGCAAGGTAGAGGTTTTGCAGTAGTTGCTGATGAGGTACGTAATTTGGCACAAAGAACACAAGGTGCAACAGAGAAAATTCAAAAATTGATTATTCGATTGCAAAACGGAGCAAAGGATTCCGTGCAAGCGATGGACTCAGGTAAAAACCAATCGTTAGTGTGCGTCAATCAAGCTGGAGAGACAGGAAGTGCGTTTGATAATATTATTCGTACTATTGGAAACATATCTGACATGACTCAACAAATTGCTTCTGCATCCGAGGAACAAAGTGTGGCCACTGAAGAGATGAATAGAAACATTATTAATATTCATCAAGCCTCCGAAAA
The DNA here is from genome assembly GCF_900120065.1 of Moritella viscosa. Lineage (NCBI taxonomy): Bacteria > Pseudomonadati > Pseudomonadota > Gammaproteobacteria > Alteromonadales > Moritellaceae > Moritella > Moritella viscosa. Next base: position 140,911 of record NZ_FPLG01000156.1, on the reverse strand, counting down.
AACATCTTCCAGTTCTAATGAGATAGAGCAGTCTTGTCAGCGCCTAGCTACCCTATCATCAGAGCTAAAAGAGACGGTAAATAAGTTCCAGGTTTAATCATATCTAGTCAGAGCTATTATACATTGGAGTTAATAAAACAAAGGACCGTTTGCAAAAAGGATTCACGAGCACGCTTTTCTTGAAAGCGTGCCTTCGTTCGGAGGGGCAACTACAGACTGAACGTGAACGAGCAGCAAAAGACCAGCGTTTATTGATTATGCATATTCCGCCAGTTTTCGCATTGACTCACCAATAATCGTTTTTTAGCTAAACTCAGCAGTGATTTTTGATCAGTACCTTTAGGGCCAACAAAGCCATGAGACCAGCGCATTTGTTTCAGGTAATTGTCACCGTCTGCTTCTGAGTTAACCCGACGTTGTTACTCAAAATAATTCGCTTCGGATATGTTAAGTAATGTCAGCACTTGCTGATAAGGATAGGCTTGCAGCGCGGCAAAATTACTGATCTTCTTGGCTTTCATTTTCATGAATAGCGGGGTACTTATGCCGGATAAGAAACGCGTGATTAATACTGGCGTAGGCTGTTTGTCGCAAGCATTAATAAACGCTTGGCTTAGTTCGATAACTTGCTCTATCGATAGTGGAGGCATGCTGGCAGGTTGTGGCAATTGTGCAATACGTCCTTGACAGACAGAGCAAGTTCCGCATTTTTCTGGTGCATTCTTATCACCAAAGTAAGTCGATAAACCTTTACTCAAGCATTGTGAACTCTGAATATATTGGCCTACCGCATGCACGCGTTTAATTTCACTTTGTTCTTTATGCGCAAATTGTTGATGCAGTGTTTCGGCTAATTGCTGACTATCAAAACGTGAATTCAATATCTGATATACATCAGTCATTAACTTGCTTTCAAGGACGATATTATTGCGTTCATGTAAAAATTCTAACGCGGTGATCACACGGCTCCGCTGTTCTTGATAACCTTCACTCATTCGTTCAAAGTTAACTGTTGCCCAAGTGCGTTTCGCTGGTGATGCGTTAAATATTTCTTCAATAAACACGCGTTTTTCATCAGTGAACTGGTTGAGTATTTGCGCCGGATCGTTTAAAAATTTAAAGCGGTACTCGGCAAAATACGAATACAGTGGCTTGATGATGCCTTGCATTTCTAAATACACCAATAAGGTTTTTAATGGGGCTTGGCGTAAGTTGCTGCTCATCGATAACCCGTATAAAGTATGTTCCCATTCAGTCCCGGCTGCTTGGATCTCGGCAAGTACCGTTTCAATGCCATTGAGCTCGGGTGTATCACCGTAAACGAAGTTTTCGAGAATACTTTGGTTATCTAGATTCGCTAATACCAAACATTGTGAATCATTACCGTCACGACCCGCACGGCCAATCTCCTGACTGTAGTTTTCGATGGATTTAGGTAAATCAAAATGCACTACGTTACGGATGTTGCTTTTATCGATACCCATCCCGAAGGCGATGGTTGCAACAATACAGTCAATGCCATTACGCATGAAGTTTTGCTGCACTTCTTCGCGTATCTCGGTAGGCATGCCTGCGTGATAAGCCACGGCTTCAATACCTGTTTGTTGCAGGGCACTGGCTAGTTCTTCTGCGGTTTTTTGCAAGGTGACATAGACAATTGATGCTTGTCCGGCCTTTTTACCTAGCCAACGAGTTAGCGCATGCAGTTTTTTGTCTTGGGCAATAGGATGCATTAATAAGCTAAGGTTAGCGCGATGAAAACCTGTTTGTATAATATCCTCTGGCTTGATATTAAATTTGGTTTCCATGTCTTTAATTACCGCAGGTGTCGCGGTTGCCGTCAATAACAAAGCTTGTTTAATGTTTAGCTCTTTTTGGTATTGCGGCAGTTTTAAGTAATCGGGGCGGAAGTTGTGTCCCCATTCTGAAATACAGTGGGCTTCATCGATCACTAATAATGAAATCGGTACTTGCTTGATGAATTTACGAAAGCGCTCATTCTTCAAACGTTCAACCGAGATCATTAAGATCTTTACTTCGCCCTCACGAACTTTTGACATGGTATCTCTAACTTCATCGACTGACATGCTCGAATCAATTTTAGCGGCTGCGACGTTATGTTTCTTTAAAAACAATAACTGGTCTTGGATTAGGGCTAATAGCGGTGAAATAACCAAGGTCAAATGAGGTAAGTGTAAGGCTGATACTTGATAGCATAATGATTTACCTGAGCCCGTTGGAAAGATGGCTGCACTTGAATTGCCACTAACAATACTGTTAATGACAGCTTCTTGGCCTTCTCTAAATTGATCATAGCCAAAATAGTGTTGTAACGTCTGGTGCAGCATATCTGTCTCTCGTATTATGAAACCAAAGGGCGGTTGAGCAGGGGAGTATATAGTTTTTTGTTGAAAAAGTGATCCTGTAGATGGGGAAAAAATAGTTGCAATGCTATATTTTTAACAGTAAATCACGATATTACAGGGGGGGATTATGACGTATAAGCAACAATTTGGAGCTGATTTCCTATCAAACGTTTCATTATTCATTATTCATTATTCGTTATTCGTTATTCGTTATTCGTTATTCGTTATTCGGTAATGGCGGTAATTGTAAGTGGCTAGTTGATGCTGGGTTAATACGGCAAGGGTAATTAATATGGGCGCAAAACTGGCATTTTAGACTATGCTCAATTAATGTTTTGATACTATTATATGGATTTAATCATGACGTTAACAAAAAAACTGGCTGCTGAGTTTATTGGCACATTTTGGTTAGTTCTAGGCGGTTGTGGTAGTGCTGTGTTAGCCGCTGCATTTCCAGATGTCGGTATCGGATTATTAGGGGTGTCACTGGCATTTGGCTTGACCGTATTGACTATGGCGTTTGCGGTAGGGCATATCTCGGGTTGTCATCTAAATCCTGCAGTGTCAATCGGGCTTTGGTCTGGCGGTCGTTTCTCTGGCGCAGAGCTTGGACCTTATATTTTTGCGCAAGTATTAGGGGGGATTGCTGGTGCTGCGACCTTATATGTGATCGCGAGTGGTCAAGTTGGTTTTGATGCTTCAGCTGGTTTTGCATCAAACGGTTATGGTGAACATTCTCCAGGTGGTTATACGTTAGTTGCGGCATTAGTGACAGAAATAGTCATGACGTTCATGTTCTTAATTATTATATTGGGTGCAACGGATAAACGCGCACCACAAGGTTTTGCACCGATTGCAATTGGTCTTGCTTTAACCTTAATCCACTTAATCAGTATTCCAGTAACCAATACCTCGGTTAACCCTGCTCGTAGTACCGGTGTAGCTATTTTCCAAGGTGACTGGGCATTGTCGCAGCTATGGTTATTCTGGGTTGCACCGATTGTCGGCGCTATCTTAGCGGGTATCGTTTACCGTTGGTTTGAAAGCGAAGATACAGCTTAGATACCTATTTGGTTTATGCTTTAACGGGCACTGATTTTTTCGCTGTTACTAGCCCTGAAATAACTATGGTTATTAACCCTGCCACAATCCCCCATAATGCTGAGCCAATATGCCACAAGGTAAAATCAGATGCGGTGACTAAAAAGGTCATAAGTGCTGCATCTTTGTAAGGTGATTCAACAAAAGCCTGTTGTAAACTACCGCCAATCGTAGAGAATAGCGCTATCCCTGCTAATGCATATATCAAGGCTGACGGCATGGATTGAAACAAGGTCATAAGGCTGAATGCACAAACTCCCATTAACAAATAGAACGCTCCCGCACTCACCGCAGCCCAATAACGTTTTTTAGGATCTTGGTCGACCTCTTCTGACATACAGATTGCCGCAGTGATCGCCGCTAAATTAATACCGAAGCCACCAAATGGTGCAATAAGCATATTTGTCATGCCTGTTACCGTCATTAATTTAGATACAGGCGTGTGATAACCGTGGGCTTTTAAAATAGCGATACCGGGCATGTTTTGAGTCGCCATAGTGACCAGAAATAAGGGTAAACCGATATTGATTAACGCGGCTAAATTCCATTCCGGTTCAATATAAATAAGTTGGCCGACCCCCCATTCTAAATTTGGTACGACAAAGAGTCCTTGCATCGATGCAGATGTCATTCCTACCATTAAAATCGCGAACATGGAAAATCGCGGGATCAATGATTTACAGACTAAGTAGGTAATAAACATCAGGCCGACAAGCAGTGGGGACTCATTCATTACATTAAATACATCAATGCCAAATGACAATAAGATCCCAGCTAGCATGGCACTGGCGATTTGTAAGGGCACGCGATTCATTAACTTTTCAAATAAACCGGATATACCTGACAGGGTAATTAAGCACGCTGAGAAAATAAAGGCGGCAACGGCTTCATTAATGCTAAAGCCTTGGGTACTAGTGATCAGTAATGCTGCACCGGGTGTTGACCATGCGATTAACAAAGGGGTGCGATAATAGATTGATAGGCCAATAGAGGAGATCCCCATACCAAGCCCTAGCGCAAAGACCCAACTTGATATCATCACTAAGTCTGCACCGAGATTCGAAGCTGCTTGGTATATTAAAGCGATAGAGCTGGTAAAGCCGATTAAAGAAGCAATAAATCCCATGTTTATTCTATTTAAAATTGTGCTGGTCATTGTCACTGCTTCTCCAATTATCGATTCTGTGATAAAGTGCCCTGTGCGCTATAGCGCACGTACCTATCGACAAAGTAGCACTGTATGTTATAACGCACAAGTCTAATTTTAATAAATTTTTACAAAGAAAGTGATTACAAACAGAGTTATCATAAAGGACATTATTATCAATATTCATGCATCTTTAGGCTCGCGCCTTAAAACTGCGCGTACTAACAAAGGCTGGAGTTTAGACAAAACCAGTCAATACACCGGCGTATCAAAAGCCATGCTAGGCCAAATTGAGCGCGGAGAATCAAGCCCTACCGTGGTGCGGTTATGGAATATTGCCAATGGCTTTGAGTTGCCGCTCTCTTACTTTCTGACTGATTTGGCACAAACACTGCCAGCTAAAACATCGATAAATAAATTGGAAAATAGCGAGCAAGATATTCACATCTTGACACTTTTTCCTTATGACGCTCTGACTAAGATTGAAGTGTTCCAGATCACGTTAGATCCACAGCGTTCGCATATTTCGGAACCGCATAATACGGGTGTAGTTGAGCATATTATTGCTGTTGACGGTACGATGGAATATTTTTTAACTCTGGCTCATGCTGGCATTGAACAGGAATGGCATATTTTGAAGCAAGGGGAGAGTGTTAAGTTTAATGCTGACCAGCAGCACGGTTACCGCAATATGACGGGGAAGCCTGTGACTATCCACAATATTATTAGTTACCCCCAAGCCTAATTAAACTGAAATAAGCGAACGATAACCGAGTGTCCACCTTCGAGTATTCGCTTACCATCTGGTATGGAAAATATTTTATTAAGGCCTAGATCAAGGCGGCTCTCTTTTTTATGCAACTTTTTCGTATTTACCTTGTTTGAGGTATTAATAAATCCTAGTATAGAGAAATATTAATTATCTATAGGTAAGAGAAAAATGTTCACATTAAATGTTGCTCCTGACTTACAATTAGCGATTGTGCAGCCGTCATTCGCTCGTCGCTATTTAGATATTGTTACGGCGGAGCGTGCGTATTTATCGAAATGGTTACCGTGGGCGACTAATGCCGATAATGAAGCCTTCTTCCTTGAGTTTGTCCGTAAATCCTTGCAAGGATATGCAGAAGGTAAGTCGATGAGTTGTGCGTTGGTTTATCAGCATACCGTGGTGGGTAATATCAGCTTTAACCATATTGATCAAAATCTTAAAAAAGTTGTGGTTGGCTATTGGTTAAGTGAGAAATACCAAGGCATGGGCATAGTGACGAAAGCGGTGAGTTTTTTAATTGAATACGCATTCTCTGAGTTAAGCATGGACAAAGTCGAGATATGTGCCGCTGTCGACAATATCGCAAGTCGTCGAGTATGCGAGCGTTTGAATATGGCGTTAGAGGGTATTATTAGTAACGCTGAAAACGTTAATGGCGAGATAGTCGATCATGCGATTTACGGTATTCACCGTACAGATCTGCGTTAAAATTATCAGATTAATACATGATTAAAGACAGAGACAAAGAGAAAGCAAAAGCAAAAGGGACCTCGGTTGAACAATTATTTTGAAAGCCCATTTGTGGGTAAATCGCTAAAAGAACAGGTGACAAATCCAAATATTATTGTTGGTGAACACAGTTATTATTCTGGCTATTATCATAATCATAGTTTTGATGATTGCGCGCGTTATTTATTACCTGATCGCACTGATGTTGATAAGCTAATTATCGGAAGTTACTGTTCTATTGGTTCGGGTGCTGTGTTTATGATGGCAGGTAATCAAGGCCATCAACATCAGTGGGTCAGCACCTTTCCGTTCTTCTATCAAAGTAATGAAAACTTTGCAGATGCAAAAGACGGCTTTCAACGTGCTGGTGATACTGTGATTGGTAATGACGTTTGGATTGGCACCGAAGTTATGATCATGAGTGGTGTTAGAGTGGGTGACGGGGCGATTATTGCCAGCCGGGCTGTGGTGACTAAGGATGTTAAACCTTATGCTATCGTCGGCTCAAACCCAGCCAAACACATTCGTTATCGATTTACCGAGCAGAAAATTGCGATATTACTCGAGATCCAATGGTGGGCGTGGACGGAAGAACAGCTGAAAGGTGCAATGCCGCTTATGTGCTCAGAAGATATCGACGGATTACACCGTTATTGGCAAAACCAAGTGCGTAGTTAGGGATTCCGATTATATGAAGGTAACGACTATATGGAAATAGCAGAATACTCACCGCAATATTTACCGGCGTTACGTGCGCTTTACATGGTATCAAGGACCTCTACTTTTACTTGGTTGGATAGCTGTGGTTATCAGTTAACAGACTTTGATGCGGATACTATCGATGAAGCTATTTATTTAGCCATTACTGGCGATAAGGTTTTGGGATTTATTAGTGTGGATGAACCGGACAACTTTATCCATCATTTGTTTGTTGCCGATGATGCGCAGGGCATGGGGGTTGCTTCTAAATTACTCACCATGCTGACAGAGTTGAATGGTCGACCGCAGACGTTGAAATGTATGGTTGAGAATGAAAATGCTAAGCAGTTTTATCTTGCTAAAGGGTTTGTTGAAGTCGGTAAAGGTACAGGGATTGTGGGGGATTATCTGGTGTTACGAAATGAATAAGCAGGTCATCGACCTGCTTATCTATTACTACTAAACCGACCTTCTAACTAACACGCTTTTCACTCACTTTATCTACAAGATATAATATCGAACGGTATTCAATATTACTGTGCTCGGATAAACCAATCTCACAGGTTCGGCTATTCGAATAACCCTCACTGCAATTACTCGGTACTTGATGTGCTAATGGTGACAAGGCCGATGCGTTTAATTCTGGTGTGGTAAAGCCTTTATCACCAGCAAAACCACAGCATTGAATGTCTTCAGGAATAATCACTTGTTGCGCACAAGCACGACTGACTTTTTCCATCACACCCGCTAAACCTTGCTTACGTGAGGTACAGGTAATATGTAACATCACAGGCTCTGGTTGCGGGATAATATCAACATGCTGCATCACGAACTCCGCCACAAAGCGGAAGGGTTCATAGATGGCAATGTCTTTGGTCATCAGTTCAATACTGGTACTCGCACACGGGCTAGTATCCATTAATACCGGTAATTTACCTTGCTCTGATGCTTCCCATAATGCGGCTTCTAACTGCGTTGATTTACTCAAGGCTGTATCCACAAAACCTTTACTCTTATACGGCATTCCACAGCATTTTTCTGATAACTTGCTTGGCATCACCACTTCGATACCGGCTTTTTGTAATACAGCTTGCGTCACTTCAGCAAGTGGGCGGTTATCTATGGCATGCTTCGCTGTGCCCATATTGCGTGCTGCACAACTTGGGAAGTAGACGACTTTTTTATGCGTCAGCCCATCATTGGTTAATAACGTCACTTTACCTGCGGCTTTCGGCATACTCGGCGTCCATAACGCTACTGTTCCACCACTGGCTTTATGCGTTGCTTTAGTGACAACACGCATAGCCTTGGATCCTAAAACAGTATGAATACCGTTAGCCACACTTAATCCAGCCTGTGTTGCACTCGTTAGTCCAGCAAAGTGATCGCTACTCCAACGTGCAATGATATTGGCGATCGGGGAATGTTCTTGGCGTAACTTGCGAATAAGATCTCCGGTATTAATATCCACTGGACAACGTTCTGCACATAAACCTGTCGCGGCGCAGGTATCAATACCTAAATATTTAAATGACTTTTCTAACTCAGCAAGACGTGTAGGCTCTTCTTGGCTGCGTTGTAAACGGCTGATCTCACGGTATACGGTATTACGTTGTCGGGGCGTTAATGATAATTCTCGTGACGGGCAAACGGGTTCACAGAAACCACACTCAATGCATTTATCAATAATTTCGTCTGCTGCGGGCATTACTTTTAAATCGGTAATATGGCTGTCTTTATTATCATTTAAGATCACACCTGGGTTTAAAATTCCCGTTTTATCAAAGATGCGTTTGATCTCTTGCATCAAGGCATAACCTTCGCTGCCCCATTCAAGCTCGACATACGGTGCCATATTACGGCCAGTACCGTGCTCGGCTTTTAATGAACCTTGATACTCGACCGCGACTAACTGCGCCACATCGTCCATAAAGCCACTGTAACGGTTAATTTCTTCTTCTGTTTCGAATGCTTGGGTAAATACAAAGTGTAAGTTACCTGCTAACGCATGACCAAAGATGATTGCTTCATCATAATGGTATTTTTTAAATAGGATCTCTAAGTCACGTACTGCTGCGGCCAATTGTTCAATAGGGAAGGCTACATCTTCGATGATTACTGTTGTACCCACTTCACGTACCGCGCCCACAGCGGGGAATAGCTCTTTACGGATTGCCCATAATTGATTATAGATCTTGGTATCGGTACTAAACTCAACCGCTTCAGTAGGATTAAATTGATTAATCAACGTGCTGATTTCAGCGATTTGTTGATTTAAAGATGTTTCGTTCTCAGCGTGGATCTCAACCAATAATGCCGCGGCTTCGGTATTGTGTTCAGCGGCAAGTCGGGTAATAAACCCTGGCATCCCAGGTTTGTCTGCAACTGAATTTAAGGCACGATTATCCATTAACTCTACAGCTGCAATACTAGTGTTAGCAAGTGCACTCACTGCTAAACAGGTCTGTTCAATATCGGCAAACAAATAAAGGCCAGTGGCTTTAAAACTATGGTCGATCACCGTATTGTAAGTGACATCAGCAATGAAGCCTAACGTGCCTTCCGAACCAATAAACAAATGCTGTAATACATCAATTGGATCGCTGTAATCGGTTAATGAGTTAAGGCTATAACCTGTGGTATTTTTAAGGCGATATTTGTGGCGGATTTTGTCTGCCAATGCGGTGTTGTCTTTACACGCTTGCGCGAGATTAGTGAGATCATTGAGCATCTCTTTATGACTAATTTTAAATCGCGCTACACTATAGCTATCCAATGTATTCAGTACCGTACCGTCGGCAAGTACAACGGTCATACCCGCTAAGGTTTGATAACTGTTTTGCGCTGTACCACAGCACATACCTGATGAATTGTTTGCAGCAATACCACCAATTTTACAGGTGTTGATAGAGGCTGGATCTGGACCGATCTTACGTTGGTAAGGGGCTAAGATCTTATTCGCTTCGGCCCCGATAATACCGGGTTGTAACCAGATCTGTTCGCCGTTGTTTAATACTTTATGTTCACGCCAATCAGAGGTAAGCATGATAAGTACTGAATCTGATAAGGCTTGACCAGATAAGCTAGTGCCTGCCGCGCGGAATGTCACTGGAATTGCCATGTCATAGCAAGTCTTAATTACTAATATCACTTCGTCTAAGCTGGCAAGTTGTAAGATTAATTTTGGGATTAAACGATAAAAGCTGGCATCCGTACCGTAAGCGAGTGTTAGTGTTGGGTCGGTAATAATTCGTTTTATATCAATGGATTGTCGTAATTTATTAATGAGTTTGTGGTAAGGGTCAGACATTGCGGCTCCTAATAATACGGCTATTTTATTTTTATTTTGTTGTTAATGTGCCACATTATATTTATTTAAATTTAGTTTTACATCCTAATGGCATAGTACCGAACTAGCACTATTTGATATACTAGCCCGATTACACATGACTGTTTCATAAAGTGGACCAATAATGCGAAGTACCGATGATTTTTTAATTTTTTATCACCTAATCGAACAAGGTTCTTTTAGCAAAGCGGCTGATATTGTTGGTTTAACTAAGTCTGTGGTGAGTAAACACATTACCCGTTTAGAAAAAGAGATGGGGGTGCAACTGATCTTTCGTACCACGCGTAAATTAACACTAACGGAAGCCGGTAAAGTATTTTTTGAACATGCCAGAACCATTTACCAATCGGTGCAAGGTGCGGTTGATGCGATGAATGGGCTCGGGGATAGTTTATCCGGCTCTATTCGGTTAACTGTACCTACAGTGTCTGGTGAAATTATTTTAGCCGAAGCAATTGCCGATTTTAGTGCCAGTTATCCTGATATTCATGTACATATGGACTTAGATAATAGCTTTGTTGATTTAATTGATAACAACTTTGATTTAGCTATCCGTACTGGTGCGTTACAAGATTCTAGCTACATTGCTCGCCGCCTCGTGCAAGCACAATGGGTGATCTGCGCATCACCAATCTATTTAGCTAAAAACGGTACACCGAAGCGCCCGCAAGATTTAGATAAGCATAATTGTTTAGCTTACAGTCAACAGGAACGCGGCGCGAATGAGTGGTTATTTAAAGGGCGTGAAGAAGACTACAGCGTCAAAATATCAGGTAATTTCAGTACCAATAACTCAGCCGCATTACGTAAAGCTGCGTTATTTAATTTAGGCTTGATCTACGTACCAAAAGTGCTGGTGGCCGATGATTTACAAGCTGGTACCTTGATTGAAGTATTGCCAAAGCAAGTAGCTAAATCGCTAGGTATTTATGCGATTTATCCGTATACCAAACTTCAGCCGTTAAAAGTAAAGCTGTTTATTGAACATATTTATCAGTTTTATCAACGCCAAGCAGATAACTTTAGTTAAGCGTTGATGAAAAACACATGCAAATAAAAAGATAAGAAAACAGCAAGGATGATAATGATGCTTAAATACAGTGAGATGTTACTTGATCGTGCATCTAATCAACGTAAAAGCCCCGAGTGGTTAGCGAGTCAAAAGAATAATAACAGCCGCTGGGTATTAACCCATTCAGACCAAAACTATTTTAACCAAGTAGATAACGCGCCCTTGTTTTTAACGCTTGAGATTGTCCAACACCTTGATTTAGAAGCCGCTGTGTTTTTAGGACTTGATGAAAAAAATGGTAATACGCCTTATTTTGCGTTGGACTTAACCCATGTTGATGAGGCATTAGTTGCTGTATTTTTGGTCGAAGGTGAATTTGGCGACCTGCGTAAAGTTGCGGTGATACTGGATAACCAATCGGCCTCATTAATGGCTCTGGCGCGTGGTTTATGTTTTTGGCATCGCTCGCATTGTTTTTGTGGCCGCTGTGGCAGTGTGAATAAGTCTGAACCTGCCGGACATGCGCGATTATGTACGAATCTAGATTGTCAGCATCAAACATTTCCACGTACCGACCCTGCCGTTATCATGATTGTGCGAAAGCTCTTTGCAGATGGTATTGAGCGGTGTTTGCTAGGTCGTCAAGTCGAATGGCCAGAAGGTGTGTACTCGACCTTGGCGGGATTTGTTGATCCCGGTGAAACATTAGAAACTGCTGTTGTCCGAGAAGTACAAGAAGAGTCGGGTATTACCGTGACGAATGTACAATATGTAGCTTCGCAACCTTGGCCATTTCCATCTTCTATCATGCTTGGCTTTATTGCTGATGCCAGTAGTGATGATATTCAGGTTGATAAACAGGAAATTGATGATGCCCGCTGGTTTTCTCGTGCTGAATTACAATCGTTTGGTGATTGGGGCGATGATGCTCCTGGTTTTAAAGTACCAAGAGTTGATTCAATTTCGCGTTATTTAATTGATCACTGGGTTAGTTTAGGGGATAAACTTTTGTAGTCGTACAGTTCGTTGCGTCGTTATAAGACGGCATATATTCCATTAAATACAGGCTTTCCGCGTAATCACAGGCAGATAAATGAAAGAGTTTTTACAGCACAGAGCTTATCAGATCGTATTTTTTAATGCCTTGGCTACTAGCGGTAGCCTAACTAAAGCGGCAGAGATGCTTAAAGTGTCGGTCTCCCATGTGAGTAAGCAGCTTCATAGTTTAGAAGAAGATCTGGGTGTGCAGCTGATTAATCGCAGTACCCGAACTCGAACCCTGACTGAAGAGGGTAAGCGTTATGCGGAATACAGTGCCCAAATAGTCTCCCTTATTCAGGAGGCTGATACTTTGGTGACAGATACCCGAGATGAAATTTCAGGTCATATTCGCCTCGCACTGTCGCGCTCTTTTGCTACTCTGCATATTATTCCGGCTTTAGATAAGCTGCAAAAAAAATATCCTCAACTCACTCTAGATGTCAGCTTGTTCGATCACAAGGTTGATATGTTGGCGGAGGACATTGATCTCTGGGTTACCACTTATGAAGACATTAGCGAAGGTTATGTGGCTCAGCGTATCGCAGATACCCGCTTCTTGTTACTTGCAGCCCCCGAATATTTGAAGGCTTATGGTACTCCGCAACATCCGGATGAGCTGACCCAGTACAATTGTGTGACTTACCACAGCAAGAGTCGTAGTTGTAATCATTGGTCTTTCGCCAGAGAAGACGAAGAATTTAGTATCAGTGTCTCGGGTAACTATCGTGTCAACCTTGCCGAAGCGGTTAGAGATGCACTTATTGCTGGTAAAGGCGTCGGCTATCTTGCCAGTTATCTGCTCACCGATGAACTGGAAACTGGCAAACTGGTGCAGCTGTTACCAGACTGGCGCGCTAATCAAAAGATGCCAGCCTATGCCGTCTATCCGCGTAATAAGCATTTGCCAGCCAGAGTGAGAACGGCCATTCATTTCTTGAAAGATACCATAGGCCATCCGCCATACTGGGATAAAGCATTAGCTAAATGGGCCAAATTTTGAATCAGGGAATTACCTAACTTGGGTATACATGTAGACGTTTTCTGTATGGAAAAGATGTTTCAACTAAAAGCCTATGGGACGACTGATTTATATTCTCTATTATAGCGCCACACTAAAGGCTTAACCTGCAGTTAAATCCAAGCCTATTCTTTTAGTAATTCAGGCGTTTATCTGGTTTGGTGTTCTAAAACCATGACCGTAAACGCTCTTTTGGAGATATGATTCATGAGTAATTTAAAAGCCGCAGCCTTGAAAGCACTTAGCCTAATTGACCTAACCACACTGAATGATAGTGATACCGATAAGATAGTGATCGCATTGTGCCACGATGCTAAAACAGTCGTTGGTAATACTGCTGCAATCTGTATTTATCCAAGGTTTATTCCAATTGCTAAGAAAACATTAAGAGAGCAAGGCACTCCTGAAATAAAAATTGCGACAGTAACAAACTTTCCACACGGAAATGATGACATCGCAATCGCTGTTGCTGAAACAAAGGCTGCTGTTGCTTATGGTGCTGATGAAGTGGATGTTGTTTTCCCTTACCGAGCGTTGATCGCGGGTAATGAACAGTTAGGTTTTGAACTGGTTAAAGAATGTAAAGAAGCTTGTGGTCAAATATTACTTAAAGTCATAATTGAGACTGGCGAATTAAAAGAAGCACATTTAATTAAACGTGCTAGCGAAATTTGCATCGAAGCCGGTGCTGATTTTATTAAAACGTCGACAGGTAAAGTACCAGTTAATGCGACGCCTGAAGCCGCAGAAATTATGCTTAACGTAATCAAAGATATGGGAGTTGCTCAGCGTGTCGGTTTCAAACCCGCAGGCGGAGTGCGTACTGCTGAAGATGCTAAATTATTTTTGGGTATGGCTGCAGACATCCTAGGTGAAGAATGGATTGATACCGATCATTATCGTTTTGGTGCTTCAAGCTTGCTAACTAGCTTACTCAATACGTTAGAAGTAAGCAAAAAGGCTGTCGAGTCAGCTGCGTACTAATTGCCGATACTTCTATTGGTTTCATAGTCTTTACTATAGAAGAAAGCAATAAATCCTTGATGTAAAATCCCACTTATTTGCAGTAAGTGGGATTTTTTTCACCCTCAATTCATTCCAATTAATTCTGTGTAGTCAAGGTGCTGTGGTTTGTACTACGTGTCCTCCTTGGACTTGAGATGGATGATTATCTGGTATTTTTACGAGTTACGGAGTATTGAGTTAACTAATATACTAATAGCAAGCAAGGCAAAGTTCACGTGCTATAACTGAGGATATTAATAATGCTCATAGATAGCAACGGCGTAAGACTTGTTTTTAATCTGCGTATCGACTAAACAAAATTGGAATTGTTCATGACAAAAATAAATAAAGCATTATCTCTCACATTAGCAGCTATTGTATCTATGCCAACTCTTGCAGAGAGCGTAAATACTGACGATTTTTCTTTTGGTGGACGTGTTGAAGCTAGAGGCGTCCTTGCTGACAGTGATTTTGATGATAAATCTCGTGTACGTTTTAACGGTCAAGGTAAACATCAAGTTAATGATGATATCACTGCTGTTGCAAAATTCGAATTTGAATTAACACAAGAAGACAATAGCGCAGATACCGAAGTTAAAAATAATACTCGTTATTTATATGTTGGTGTTGAAACTGCTTACGGTACAGTGACATACGGTACACAAGATAATGCTGTTACATACCTTACTGATTTTACCGATATGGCAGAAGTATTTAGTGGCTCTACAAACGAATACATCACAGCCAGTGGTGACAGAGCAGAAGATACTATTCTTTATAGTGTGACCAAAGGTGACTTTAAATTCAATGCATCGGCTAACCTTAAAGCTACGGAAAATGGCGGCGGTGTGATGGTTGCTTATCAACTACTTGACAATGTTGAAGTAAGTACTGGTTATGCGGCTACAGAAGCACTTGAGACAGAAACTGACTCATCAGATGTTTACATGATTGGTGCTCGTTATACTCAAGGTGATTTTTTACTGTCTGGGCTAGTACAAACAGGCAACTTGGCTGATGCTGATTTCAATGCTTTTGATGCATATGCAGCTTATGCATTTGGTCAAAACAATGTAAATATTTCATATAACTACTACAGTGCTGATGAGACAAAGAGTAAAGATATTAACTATGTTGCTTTTGAATATGCTCATTATGTTGACAACATGGCAGTATACGCGAGCTATAAAGTTGCACTAAGCACGGATACTTCAGCTGGACATGGTAATAATGATAATGCTGATGAATTTCAAGTCGGCGCTCGTTATTCTTTCTAAGACTTAGATAACGAGTGAGCACTGTGTTTAGTCTTGATCGTAGTGCAAAATAATAAATCCTTTATGTAAAATCCCGCTTATTTGCAGTAAGTGGGATTTTTTTTGATCGTTTAATATTGGTATTACTGTAACATCCCCCCACAACCGGACCTATAAAACTAATATTTGGAAGTATTGCTCAAGATATGATCGAGATTGAATATGCTATTGGTGAAATTAAAACGTCGATGTTTGTCGTAGAAAGTCACTCTTTTTACCTTGT
This sequence comes from Moritella viscosa, assembly GCF_900120065.1. Taxonomy (NCBI): domain Bacteria; kingdom Pseudomonadati; phylum Pseudomonadota; class Gammaproteobacteria; order Alteromonadales; family Moritellaceae; genus Moritella; species Moritella viscosa. The sequence continues at coordinate 125,133 of NZ_FPLG01000156.1, read as the reverse complement.
TGCTAAAGAGTGGATAAAGGCCGAAGGTCTTAATGTGGGAGATAGAATATCCAGTTGCAGTGGAACTGTAGCAGAGATTTTATCCATCAATAAAATAGACGATCCACAATATCGTCCAGATTTAAAACTGAGTCACAATCATCACTATTTTGTCACTACAGGTAGTGTGTCAGCTCATGATAAAATCAGTGCCGACGCCCCTACTGATCCGCTTGAATCAATCGCATATCTGTTAGCAAACAAACCCTCTAATTTCCCTGATGGAACACCAACTGGTGATCATGCTGGTCCTTGGGCTGCAGCGAAATATGTAAACAGTGATACCAGTGAAGACGTTATCGGCTGGGGTCGTGCAAGTGATCATATGTGTGCAGAAGATGCCGCGATAAGTGATTTGAGGCATAAACTGGATGATGCTATCGGATTACATCGAGGTAATGTTAAAATCTCACATGCCTATGTGAGAAAGTATACTCGCAAAGGTCGCTTCGTGAATAAAATGAGCCCTTGTACTCACTGTCGCGACAATTATGGCAGTGCACTCAATGACGTAACGATGGGAACGAGTAATGTAGTTAAAGAGGGCCGAGGGTATTTGGCTCTTGTAGGTAACTAAGGTTAATTTAAGCTATCCACAGATTAAGAGGTGGTCGAAATCGCTCGGCTACTTATCCTGCCACTCTGTCGCAGTTTTTAATCAGATACTATGATTTCATACAGTGTTATTTGTTTATTTCTCAATTTTGTCACACTTTGTCAGAATCTGATTTCATTTCAGATTGATATTTTACCTTATATTTCATTTTATTAGTTGCTATTAACTAGGGGGGCAGGTTAGGGTCATCGAGACGTCCTGTTATACAGACTTTAGGTGACTATTTGAGAATGAAGTATAAAAACGTAAGATCTGCAATACACAATTTCGGGCATAGTTTTGTAAGTTATGAAAATTATGTCGATGGTGATTTTGTTTTGTATGAATTGAGAAATATTCACAATAAAGGTTATGATATTTCAATTAACTGGCTAACTAAAGAGTTTGAGCCGAATCTGCTTCGTAGCGATCACATCTCTAAATCAATTGATTATTGGGCAAAGCCTTTAGAAGAACAATTGTATAAACAAGATGTTTTGTTGGCTTCATTATCAAGTTTCATTTTTGTATGGCCAGCTAATAAAGGGCACTATGTTGAAGCTATTGACGATCGCGGTATTACTCATAAAAAAGAAATAATGTACGCGAGTTAAGTCACATAACAAAGTTGTAAACGCGGACAAAACAGTTGGCTTTGTTTGTGCATCACTTATTTTAGCCAATCATTTACGCCGATTATGCTGGTGTTTCCACTTTTTAGCTGTAGATAGAAATTAAGGATAATAGAAGTACTATGTCGGAAATTAAGAACCTAAATAGCATTTCGTATGCCACGTTTTGGGGGCTGATTTTATCCATAGTCTGGTAGCTTTAGGGGTTAGTATCGCAATTCCACCAATGGAAGTATTAATATTCATACCTATGTCAGGATAACCACTCTCGCTATTAACTGAAAAAGAAAGAGGATTAGCACTGAGCACGTCGTTAGCCTTAATGCTAAGTCTGAATATTTGCCTATCGCTGTGTTATATTTCCATTCCTGAACTGCCACTACCGTGTAGAAATGATATGTAATAGATAAGAGGATAATAATTTGCGTCGCGATGTGGCTAATTTCTAATATTGTATCGGTATGCATGGTGTAGCCTCAATCATTTAGTTTTAACTAAACCTAGCTAATAATGTCGATTTTTAAGGAGCTACTGCGCTTCCTTTGATAGAAATGTGACAGGATAGGTATATGATTTTTTGAGATGTGAGCTTTGTGCTAGATACAATATCTCCTTAGGATGTTTGGCGGTAACTACATGTCTTGAACAAACAAAAAACCAACAGTTCTCACTGTTGGTTTTTTATTTAAACATTAATCAAACAGGGTTATTTCCCTTGCATGTAACATTTATAAAAACGTGCTCATTACCGCTGCAATCAGTCCGTAGATAATCATCGGAATAACTGTACGTTTAATGATGTAACCTTCTTTGTTCGAAATACCTAAGATAGTTGATACTGCAATGATGTTGTTAATGCATACCATGTTACCCATAGCACCACCAACAGATTGCAGTGCCAAGATAGTTGTTTCAGGTAAGCCAACCGTGGTTGCGATTGTTTGCTGAATACCACCAAATGTTAGGTTAGATACCGTTGCCGATCCCGAAAAGAATGCCCCTAGAGCGCCAAGGTAAGCTGAAGCAAACTGCCAGTTAGTACCCATGACATCAGAGAACGCCATGCCGATAATTAGGATAGGTGAGTTCTCACCGCCAGCCATCATCAGCTTAACCATGATCAATGCACCAATTAAGGTAATGAATGGCATTTTGATTCGGCTACCGGTTTCGCTAAACACTTGCTTAACCATGCAGCCTTTAAGCTTAAACAGTGGAATAGAAATCAATACCACTAATAAGAAAGGAACAAGAGCTGGAACATAAAGTGCTTTGTATGCCCATGCTACGTTAGTCCCTAAGATATTACTTAGTTTGAAGATTAATGCTTGGCTAATGCTAAAGTCACCTAGAATACCAAACGACGCTGACATTGCTTCAGTCGCATCCGTTAGCATTGACTTAATACCAAGCTGCTTGATACGTGTCACAATCAGAATCGCAATCAATAAGATCGTTGGTGTCATTGCCTTGAAAATTTCACCACGACTTACTGTCGACTTTGACGTGTTGTCGTCTGCACTTGCGGCTACTTTACCCAAACCGACGTTTAACTTAGCTAGGCCAATCGAGATAGTCATACCAATCGCGCCACCTACTAATGCAGGGAATTCATAGTTCCATTGTGCGAACAAGAAATACGGGATAGTACATGACAGGGTACTGAGTAGAATGAATACGTAGTTACGACGGATCTCAGTCCATGACATGACAAAGCGTAATGCCAATACCGGAATAACAAATGCCGCGAAGAAGTGGATCATTGCAGTTTGCTGACCGATCTCAAGTAATGCTGAATCACTTAAACCTAGATTTGAGAAGCCAAACCAGGTCGGTGTGCCAACCGCACCAAATGATACTGGTACCGAGTTCATTACTAGCGCTAGCATTGCTACTTGTAAGGGTGGGAACCCCAAACCAACTAAGATAGGCGCTGCAATGGCTGCGGGTGTGCCAAAGCCCGATGCACCCTCAATCATAAAGGCAAACGCCCAACCAATAATCATTAACTGAGCAATTTTATTACGGCTAATGCCTTCTAACCAGCGACTGATCGTATTCTCAGCCCCCGATAGACACATCATGCGGTTCATCAAAATTGCCCCGGCAATAATTGATATTGGGGTTATGGCTGACAAGCTACCTGCGATTACATTTGCCCAGATTAATGTCAGGTCTGTTTGGAAATAAAAGATTTGCAGTGCTGCCACAAACAACGCCGTTAACGGCAGTGCAATGTACGAGGGTACACCATTCTTTTTGGTCATCATCCATATTAGGACTATAATTGGCATCATTGCCAAAATTAGGGATGTCATTGCTACCCACTCCATCTGTGCTCAGGCTATACGTCTATCTGGTTACTTATTATGATAGTTATGCATGAGTTTATTTATTATATTGTTTGAATGTATTGTTGATAAAGTACAAGTAAGTAAATTCCTGTGCTTTCCTAAATATCCGTATCGTGTGGGGAATGGATTGTAAGAGCTTAAGCCTCAAACTCCACCCCTCTTTTTGGGTATGTAGTTATGGCTATGAGTAACAAATGTGACATAAATAACAATGTGTAAAATAATGTAAATTATCAAATCAATAAAAATCAATAACTTACATTTTTGTTGGTGAATCACTACAAATGATTGTAGTTGTATTGGAAACAGTGATTGTCATAATTCACGGTAATAAAAAGGCGTATCACTATCGATAAAGTAACCTATTGACGAAATTTTTGTGATACGGTAATTTATTATGATGAAATTTAACCACAAAAAGTAGGGGATATAGATTTAAAACCATATTTTCGTTATTTAATTACACGTAAGGATCCTTATTAACTCTGGTGTGGTAGCCAGTTGCTGTTGACTAATCACACTAAATTGAAAAATGGCTTATTACCGTTAATGTCGAACTTCATTGTTTCCATATCTGCCCCAATAATCCCAATCCCAATTCTGCACTTTAAGTATAACAATTTGATTTGTCTGTATTTATTTGTTTTTGCTAAAAGTTAAGATCACACAAACTCTGATATTAAGATATTTGCTGGCATTAATCACGTTCGTTTTTTGTAGTGCTTGCTTATATCATGCCCCAAAAAATAAGCTCGGTGAGCAAGGTGAGATGATGAAAGTTAATTTTTTTGTAACCTGTCTATGTGACGTAGTTAAGTCAAACGTAGCCAAAAAAACAGTGCTATTACTGGAACAGCTAGGCTGCGAAGTATTGTTTCCTAAAGATCAAGGCTGCTGCGGTCAACCGTCATTAAATAGCGGGTATATCGAATCAAGCAAGCCAGCGATGAAATCATTAATTCGTGCCTTTGAAGGTAACGAGTATCCAATCGTAACGCCTGCGGGTTCATGTGCGGCAGCGGTAAAGAAATACCCTGAGTATTTAGCGAGTGAACCTGAATGGGCAGCGCGTGCACAAGCCGTATCCGATCGTTTGTTCGAATTGACGCAGTTCCTTGTTAATGAGCTTAAAGTCGAAAATGTTGGCGCGAAACTACCTGGTCGTGGTGTTTATCATCCGTCTTGCAGTCTTATCCGTAAATTAGGTGTGCGTGAGGAACCGCTTAAATTATTGGGTAATGTCGAAGGGTTAGAGCTTGTGCCGATTAAAAACCAAGAAACCTGTTGTGGTTTTGGCGGTACTTTCTCAATCAAAATGTCAGAGATTTCTGGCGAAATGGTGAAAGAGAAAGCGACAAACATAACTGCTGTAACACCTGATTATTTAATTGGTGCTGACGTCAGTTGCTTAATGAACATCGCCGGACGTTTATCGCGTGAAGGTAAAACAGTCAAAGTACTACATATTGTTGATGTGCTAATGAGCAACATTGTTGATAGCCTTACCGTGGAGGTTAACTAACATGTCGATGAAAACCAGTGATGTGATCTTTAAACAGCGTATTAAAGAACAAATGCAAGATGGCTTCATGCGTAAATCGGTGGCTAATGCCCAAGAACGTATGTTTACCAATCGTCAATTAGCGGCAGACAAACTCGGTAACTGGGATGAGTGGCGTGAAAACGGCATGGAGATCCGTAATCATGTGTTAGACAACCTTGATTATTACTTACATCAGTTAAGTGAAAACGTACAGAAGATCGGTGGACACGTATTTTTTGCTGAAACAGCGCAAGACGCTACTGATTACATTGAAAACATCATCAAAGAAAAAGACGCGAAGAAAGTCGTTAAATCTAAATCGATGGTGACAGAAGAGATTGGCTTGAACGAAGTCATTCAACGTAATAATTGTGAAGTGATTGAAACCGATTTAGGTGAATACATTTTACAAGTGGATGATTGCGATCCTCCGTCACATATTGTTGTGCCAGCGTTACATAAAAATCGCGAACAGATCCGTGATGTATTCGAAGACAAAATTGGCTATAAAGGTAGTTCTGATCCTGAAGAGATGACGCGTTTTGTGCGTGAGCATATTCGTCATGATTTCCTTGAAGCCGATATCGGTATTACTGGTTGTAACTTTGCGGTTGCAGAATCGGGCTCAATCAGTTTAGTGACCAATGAAGGTAACGCACGATTAGCGACATCATTGCCAAAAACGCACATTGCGGTAATGGGCATGGAGCGTATTGTCCCTACATTTGAAGAACTCGATATCATGGTGAGCTTGTTATGTCGCAGTGCGGTTGGTCTGCCATTAACCGGTTATGTTACCGCCATTACTGGACCTAGAGAGTCGGATGATATGGATGGTGCGGAAGAGTTCCATTTAGTTATCTTAGATAATGGGCGTTCAGACATTTTAGCCTCAGAGTTTAAAGACATCTTACGTTGTATCCGCTGCGCTGCGTGTGTGAATACGTGCCCAGCTTATCGTCATATTGGTGGCCAGTCTTACGGTTCTATCTACTCAGGTCCTATCGGTGCAGTATTGTCACCATTGTTGGGTGGTTATGATGACTTCCAAGACTTGCCGTATGCTTGCTCGTTATGTCAAGGTTGTAATGATGTGTGTCCGGTTAAGATCCCGTTGTCTGATTTAATCTTAAAACATCGTGAAAAAATGGTGATTAAGAAAATTACACCATTGGCAGAACGATTAACAGTATCTGCATTTAACTATCTGAACTCAAGTCCAAAGTTGTGGAACATGAGCATGAAGGTTGGTGGTAAAGTTGCCCCTAAAGTGATCAAGGACGGCAAGTTACCGATTAATGTTGGCGCGATAGCTGACTGGACAGAAGCTCGTGATTTACCACAACCCGATGGTGAATCATTCCGCAGTTGGTTTGCTAACCGTGATACCGATACAGCAGCTGTTACAGGTATCGTTGAAGCTAAAGCTAATAAGAGTGAGAAATAACCATGCAAGGTAAAATACATAACCGCGATACTTTTCTAGGTTCACTGGCTAAAAAACTGGGTCGTGAACTGAATACTCAAGGTGTAGAACGCCCACCATTACCACATCGCCCTCATCATGATGTGATGGCGGATTTTAGCCAGCAACAACTTGCAGATGTGTTTTTAGAATATACCAAGACTAATTTAAATTCTTTGGGTGTTAGCTGTACTAAAGATGAGTTAAATGAAACATTAACCAGTATTTGTAATGGTTTTGGCGCAGGTAAAGTCGTTGTTTCTGGCGATCGCCGATTAGCAGAATTGCAAGTAACCAATAATTTAAAGTTACAATTTGATGATGTTTATACTTGGGATATTGACCAAGCGAATGACATCAATATCAAACAAGCAGAGCAAGCGAAAGTAGGCATTGTATTTGCAGAACAAGCTTTAGCAGAGTCGGGTACAATGGTATTACACAGTGCTGCGTCCCATGGTCGTTCGGTTAGTTTGTTACCAGAAACATCGGTGTTTTTGATACCACAAAGCCAAATTTTTCCGCGTATGACGCAAGCAGCAAAACAGTTGCATGATAAAGCCCAAGCGGGTGAACGTTTACCATCTTGTGTTAACTTTATCTCGGGCCCAAGTTCGACAGCCGATATTGAGTTGATTAAAGTTATTGGTGTGCATGGCCCTATTCATGCGGCTTATGTCGTGATTGCAGATATGTAGTCTAAGTGAAGTTTACGAGGTTGGGTCTATTCAACCTCGTTACATTTATTGACTATCGTCTAATGTTACGATTTCAGTGTATAATTACAGATTATTCCTCCCAAAAATATTAGCTGAGAATGGCATGCCGCAAATTGATGATTTAGTATTATTTACCCAAGTAATAGAACAAGGTTCGTTTAGCAAAGTTGCCGAAGCGAATAAGGTCACTAAGTCTGTGGTGAGCAAACGTATCAGTCGATTAGAAGAAGACCTTGGCGTACAGCTAATCTTCCGTACCACGCGTAAACTGACATTAACCGAAGCGGGGGAGATGTTGTTTTACCGCGCAAAAGGCATTGCCCAAACTGCGAAGAATGCCTTTGATACCGTGACTAGTTATAGCGAAACTCTAGCGGGCCATATAAAAATGTCAGTACCCACTATCTCTGGTGAGTTATTATTAGCGAGAGCCGTAGCTGAATTTTGTGAAAAACATCCGGGACTCACGGTAGATATGTCGATGAATAATGATTTTGTCGACCTGGTCGCAGATGGCTATGATTTAGTTATCCGTACCGGGCATTTAGAAGACTCAAGTCTGATCGCGCGTCATATCTTTAATTCACGTTGGATGATCTGTGCTAGCCCTGAATATTTAGCGCTACAAGGTGAACCACTATTTCCCGAGCAGTTGGCCCCACACAATTGCTTAGGGTATACTTGCCAAACTAGTGGTGCATTTAATTGGTTATTTACCCGTGATGACGCCACATATAAAGTTAAAGTATCGGGTAATTTTAGTTCTAACAATGCAGTCGCGCTTAAACAAGCAGCACTGGCAGGGAAAGGCTTGGCTTATCTACCGAAATGTTTGGTCTATAACGAACTTGATAGTGGCAAGCTGGTGGAAATTTTGTCACAGCAAACAGCGAAGGTAATTGGTATTTATGCGGTGTATCCTTATACTCGTAAACCAGCGAAAAAAGTGCAATTGCTCATTGAGCATATTCGTACTTGTTATCTGGAAATGAAAGAAAACTTTTAAAGTGTTGGTATCGGTCCATAATTCATCACGGTGCTCTACATTATAGATCGATGACCTAATCAAAATGGAATAATAGCGTGTGTAATCGCTATACTAAATTTTCCATATTGCTTTTTATTTGTCTTCTTAGCATCCCCATACTTAGCACTCCCAATCCTAAGAATGCAACAGTCGTTGGTGCTGGTACATTGATTATTTCCTCTACTTTAATATCGACAAAAGCATTGGTAAATGAAGTCGCGGTAAGGCCACCTGCTCTAAGTTGATTTAAATCCCATGCTGCCCCGCCAGTATCAAGTGCCAAATTAACGTAATCAGCGATTGAAGTACCTGTCCCCGTCGTTGCTGTCGCACCAGTACAAGTACTAAAGCCACCGCTACCATCCGCTTCATAACCTAGAGAGGTCGTCATACCAAGTGCTGTATTACCGTTACCACACTCGAAACTGACATTAATAATAGCGTTAAGTAATGCAGCTGCGCTCGATAGACTTGTTGCCGCATTTACTACACCGAATGACCCATCACTGTCTTCGTCGGTGACTAATATTATGTTCTTGACTGCACCGCCTGTGTACGTATAACTAGTGAGGGCATAGTCAATTGCTTGGAGACCATCTTCATGAGCACCAGTGAGAACTAACCCGCCCGTCGCTGTATCAAATTGAGCTGCTGAGCCTAATTGACCCCCACCAACGGTATGTTGATGACCAGCTACAGCGTGACCACCGCTACCCGATGCACCATAACCTGTTAAGCCATAGGTAGCGCTGAACGAATCACCAGCAGCAGCGAGTAATGCTGCATCTAAACTTGTAATCATCATTCCTAACCAGCCATGCTCGGTACTCATTGAACCGGATTCATCTACAACTGCGACAACGTTAGTATTAATTGGTGTTGCCTTTACCGGTGCTATCATAACAGCCATTGTAGATAAGATCATTGTTGATAATATGTTTTTAAATATTTTTTTGTGTTTCATGACGTTTGCCCTTGATACCATTTTCATAACGTTAAAAATTGAATTGAAACCTACTCCTACTTAGCATTTAGGATTGAGCATACCCTATGCCATATTAATTTTTATATTTAAAATCAGTATGATATGGTTTTTAAATAAGCCGTTTTTTAATATGTTGTAAAAAATCCCGACAGAAATTTAGATAGGTTTAGTGCTGCAGGTAGTAAGAGAAGATATCCAGAGTTAATATTTTTGCTTGATTTTATTTATATTATTAACTGGGGATTAGGTTAAATAGTAGGTGTAAATTTTGTGAAATATATTACAATCCAGTTTCTTTTTTTGTAATGCGAACCCTTCATGATTGATTTATCTATTCTACCCGTCTATTTGACTGCCGTTGTAGCCCTCTTACTGATCCCTGGTCCTGACATGTTATTAATTGCCAGTTCAAGCTTAAGCTATGGCCGAAAGGTGGGATTATTTGCTAGTTTAGGCAATGCAACATCAGGTATTATTTTAACGTTATTAGCGGCAATGGGTGTGTCAGCAATGATCGCGATGAGCCCGATGGCGCTTAAAGCCTTGCATTTATTGGGTGGTTTATATTTATTAAAAATGGGTTGGGATTGCTTACGCACTAACTCGGTTATTGCTCCTGAAGTGAATCAAACAAGCAAAATGGCGCGTTCACTGTATCGTAAAGCGGTATTCAGTAACTTATTAAATCCTAAAGCCTTATTATTCTTTGTGTTGTTTTTACCACAGTTTGTATCATCAAATATCGAGACGTCTTCTGGCGAACAAATGCTCGTGCTAGGCTTATTGCTTAACGTATTAGGCCTATTGTTTAACTTAATGTTAGTGGTGACGGTCGGTACCTTAGGTAAATCGTTATTAACCAATGAACGCTTCCACATCTACCAACATAAGATCATGGGTTCGGTATTCGTATTACTTGGCGCTTGGTTGTTATTCTCACAAGTACCTGCGGCAGTAGCCTAGTATATAAATAGTCATTAGATAAAATAAACAGTTAAACATAGCCTCTAGATTGCAAGGATGCAGTCAGTTCGTTCGTCAAATAAGCTCTAAAGTAATATTTTAAGTTATTCACTTATTTTTACCAATTAGACTACGTGATTTACATCACATTAGGTGCTATACTCCGCCAACTTAAAATTCAGTAATTTATATTTAGTCCACTTTTTGGACAGGAGCGTTCCCTATCATTAGCACAGCAAATATTACAATGCAGTTCGGTGCCAAGCCACTTTTCGAAAATATCTCAGTTAAGTTCGGTGGCGGTAATCGTTACGGTTTAATCGGTGCTAACGGTTGTGGTAAATCAACATTCATGAAAATCCTAGGTGGCGATTTAGATCAAAGCTCTGGTAACGTGAAGCTTGATGAGAACGAACGCCTAGGTAAATTACGTCAGGATCAATTCGCATTCGAAAACAACACGGTACTTGATACTGTGATCATGGGCCACGCAGAAATGTGGGCAGTGAAAGAAGAGCGTGACGCAATTTATGCTAACCCTGATATGTCTGAAGCAGATGGTATGCGTGTTGGCGATCTAGAAAGTGAATTTGCAGAGATGGACGGCTACACAGCTGAATCTCGTGCGGGTGAACTACTAATCGGTGTTGGTATCCCAGTTGAACTACATTACGGCCTAATGAGCGAAGTTGCCCCAGGTTGGAAACTACGTGTACTACTAGCACAAGCACTATTTTCTGATCCAGATATCTTACTACTTGACGAACCAACGAATAACTTGGATATCGCAACGATTGATTGGTTAGAAGAAACACTAAACGCGCGTCAAAGCACAATGGTAATCATCTCGCATGATCGTCATTTCTTAAACAGTGTTTGTACTCATATGGCCGACCTTGATTTCGGTGAACTACGCGTTTACCCAGGTAACTATGATGACTACATGTTTGCTGCTGCATTAGCACGTGAACAACTACTAACAAGCAACTCTAAAAAAGAAGCGCAAATTACAGAGCTTAAAGCATTCGTTGCTCGTTTCTCTGCAAACGCATCTAAAGCAAAACAAGCATCATCACGTGCTAAACGTCTTGATAAAATCGAACTTGATGAAGTTAAAGTGTCTAGCCGTCAAACGCCATTCATTCGTTTCGAGCAAGAAAAACAGCTTTACCGTAACGCATTAGAAATTCAAGGTCTAACAAAAGGCTTTGATGAAGGTCCGTTATTCTCTAACTTCAAGAGCATGGTTGAAGTTGGCGAGCGTATCGCAATTATCGGTACCAATGGTGTTGGTAAAACGACATTAATGCGTATGTTAGCAGACGAACTGACTCCAGATGCGGGTGAGTACAAATGGTCTGAAAACGTAAACATCGCTTATTATGCACAGGATCACGAATCATACTTCGAAGAAGATCTAACGCTAATGGAGTGGATGAACCAGTGGAAAGAAAAAGGCGATGACGATCAAACTGTTCGTGGTTTCCTAGGCCGTTTACTGTTCTCTAATGATGACATTAGCAAGAAAGTAAGCGTACTATCTGGTGGTGAAAAAGGCCGTATGCTTTACGGTAAATTAATGATGCAAAAACCAAACGTATTATTAATGGATGAACCAACTAACCACATGGATATGGAATCAATCGAAGCATTGAACATGTCTCTTGAGAAATATGAAGGTACATTACTGTTCATCTCTCATGACCGTGAGTTCGTATCTACAGTTGCGACACGTATCTGGGATATCACGCCAAACGGCATCGTTGATTTTGACGGTACTTACGAAGAATATATCGCAAGCAAATAATAAGCATTAACCGAGCAATCGGTGCTTGTTTTAAGTGAGTGAATTACTGATTAAAAATATAAAAGGCCATCACATTATGTGATGGCCTTTTTTGTACTTAATAACCAACCTCGGCATTATACTGCGTTATTGCTCACGCTTGATTTTGATTCGTACGTCACTGGTATGAAGCGGCTGAGTATCAAAGATAAACTGGCAATCGCCGCGCCTGCGTAAAATACTAACGATGGATTGTATAACCAGATCATGCCGAAAATCACCGGAATAACGACTGCGGCAATATGATTAATCGAGAAACTAACGCCCATGCTACCCGCAATGTCTTTTGGATCAGCAATCTTCTGAAAATAGGTTTTTAATGCAATAGCGACTGCAAAGAACAGGTGATCAATAATATACAGCACGGCAGCAAATTCAGCTGACTCCACCAAGGCGTAACCAATAAACACAAAGATAAGTCCGGTATATTCGAATGTTAATGCGCGGCGCTCACCTACACGACCAATCCATGCGCCGATTTTAGGCCCTAAATATAGATTAATAACATGGTTAAGCATGAATAGCGCGGTTATCTCTGGTACACCGTAACCGAATTTTTCAACCATTAAGAAACCAGCGAAGACGACAAATATTTGTCGGCGAGCACCCGATAAAAACGTCAGTAAGTAATACAAACTGTAGCGCTTACGCAAGATGAGTTTTTTGTATTGTACATGGGCGTTTTGGATTTTAGGTTTATGGGTTGCAAGCCAAGCTGTTATCACGAGCCCGAGCAGCCCACATGCCATGTATACGGTTACGTAGTCCGCATCAAACACGGTGAACGCCAGCCAAATACCTGCAAAGGTAAAGAGGGCTGCAAATGATTTCACCGCGAGTAGTTTACCTAATTGCGCAGGTGCTTCGGTTTTACTAAACCATTGCAGACTTAATGATTGGTTGATGGTTTCGTAATAATGGAAGCCCACAGACATAAGTACGGTTGTGGCATATAAGCCATAAACAGAGGGGGAAAATCCTGTTATCGCCACACCAATCGAGAGTAAAGATAAGGCAATAATGGCAAATACTTGTTCTTTTAGTATCAGTAATACAAATGCAGCTGTGAAAGCAAGTAACCCAGGGAGCTCACGTATCGATTGTAAGGTGCCTATTTCGGCCCCTGTAAATGCGGCATTCTCGATAGCAAAGTTATTCAGTAGTGCGTTCCATGCTGAAAAGGTCATCGACATGACAATACCGGCAAGGGCGAGAAAAACAAATGGGCTTTCTTTGGAGAATGAGGTAGAGGGTGATTTAGGTAATAGTTTCATGGCTATCGACTGCTAATTGGCTGAGAGCCAGTTAGATTAGCATTGTTATTGTGAAAATAAAAAGACCATCATGTTGAAATTATGGTCTTTTTTAGTGTTATTTTAATTTTCCTTTTTATCTTTAGAGCATATGACGATCAAAAGAATCATAATCATATAAGTTATTGCAATCATTGAAAACCCTTGATTTATCGCTAAAAGACTTATACTAATAGCACCAACTCCAATCCCTATTAATGCGCCAAGCTTGCTCGCACTGTGGCCCATACCGATACTTTTGCCAATGTCATTTGTCGTCACTAATTTTCGTAACTGCATAAATAACAACGGTAAAATAGCTGCAAGAAAAATACCCCATATAAAACGTAATAAGCCTGCCAGTAGCAAGCTTTGTTCTACAAAACTAAAGGCAAATTGTGATAGACCTGCCATGGTACAGATTAAAAGCAGACTGTTTTTTATTTGTTTATTATTGGCTCGGTCAAAGTATCGTCCCCAATAAGGAGCAAAGAGTAAAATAGCGAAGCCGGTTAACCCGTATAGCATGCCGATTTGAAATGAACTTGCTTCTAATATGTCTTTCCCATAAATGGCAAAAAAGCTGCTAGGCAAACGTTTAGCAAGTTGTGCCAATGCTAACAAACAGAGTAAAACGGGGAGACTAAAAAGAGGAGGTGAAATAACTCGCGCTGTAGACTTCCCCCTCGCTTTGTTAACTGGACCATTTTTATCTTCAGGTAATAACAAGGCGACGGCAAAAAATACCAGCAAGCAACTGACGGAGCCTAATGTAAACACGCTATTGAACCCCCAGTAATCGATTAGCATTCCGCCTAAAACGGGTCCTAATAGCGTACCGGCGGCAACAGATGATTGTAGTTTACCCAAGATCTGACCTTGTTCTTGTGTCTTACTGGTTCGTAAGGCATAGGCTTGCATTGCTGCAATCGACCCTGCGCAAACCCCTTGTACAAAGCGGATCAAACAAACCCACTCCACTTCTTTCACATAAAGTAATAAACATTGTGATAGAGCTAAAACAAATAGTGCTCTTAAGATCATATATTTATGCCCTATACGATCACCTAATTTACCCCAGATAGGCGCGCTAAACATGGCACCTAATAGAGGTAATATATAAATGAGGGCAGAAAATACTGATAAGCTGACACCTTGGCTCTGTTGAGATAAAATAAGTGGCCAAAAAGGGCCACTCATTTCCATCGAACCAATCGCGATTATTTGACTAAACCACAGTAAACGAATCACATTGGTTGGCATCTAGTACCGCCTCCTGACTTAAAGGATTCAACAATGCCTGATAGTTATATTCATTGTTATTGGCTAATCTCATTAAAGTGAAGCGTTTCATTTGCCAAGGTTCATTTAATAACGCTTGATATTCCTGAGCCCACCATTGCGCTGGCGCATCATGTTTAGTTTGCTCGAAAATAGTAGCAATACGTTGGTAAGCCATTTTCCAAGCCTGTGCTTCATCAATATAACCCCGCACGACCAAGTGGTTAATTAACTCTGAAAGATGACAAATAAATACCGCGTGTAATAGTTTATTTCTGACATCTTGCTTGTCATTACTGAGTACACTTTTATCTTGGTGAAACTCAAGTTTTTCACCACTCGAGATAAATGTGTCTTGGTGTGCTCTAAAAGCCCCAAAGTCTCTTAACAGTAATGATTGTGGTAGGCCCTTATCATTAAAAATCATCATGGAATTTTGCTGATGAGCCTCTAGGCTAATGCCAAAGCGTAAATATACTTGTAGTACTGGCGTCAGCAACACATCAAGATAAGTGTCTAAAACGGACGCGATAGAAAGTTGATTGCTTTGGGCTATCTCTGCAAATAAAGAGTCCGAACTCGGGGTGTCAGCCATGAGCGTAGCAACAGGTACGGCAACCTCATTATCGATTAACTTTTCACGGGGGTTTTGACGAAATAGCACCGAAAAGTATTTGCCATATTTTTCTTCTCTGTATTTATCGCCAGCATAATGTAATCCTGGTGTTTCGCGCATAACACGTAATTTACAGCCAATCTCGGGGTACTTTTCAGCAATGGTCTCTAAAAACTGGCTCACTCTTGGTCCCATATGGCAAGAACGATTGGATAAAACGCGTTCCGCACTGGTTAAGCGCATTGCGATCGGCAGTTTGATATGCGGGTAAAATGATGAATTTTCAGGAACTAAAGTACGAAAAGACATAGTAGGACCACAGTTTATTTGTGGTCCTGAGTCGAGTAGTAATAAGCCTTGCTTCATAATTAAGTCTGCAAAAACTTCGGGTAAAAAGCTATCTGCCTGAAATGGGTGTACGGGCACAGGAATATAATCGTTAGCGTCTGCACCCTGCGTTATTAATGCTGTTTTCCAGCGTTGTTGCCATTCTGGATACTGTTCGGCAAACCACTCTTGATACTGAGATTGTTGATAACCCTCTATGGAAAATAAATTGATTTTTACTGCAGCGAGACGTACTGCAACATTAGCTTGAAACTCGGGTGACATGGTTAATACTTGATGTGCAGTTAGGTCCTGCTTACATTTTACGCCGGGGTGGATCGGGTGACCGACTGTTCCCCACTGCTCTAGTAGCAAGCAGTTATTTTTTTCATTTAAGTTTTCCACCCAAGACCAGAAGTTTGCATACCCAGCTTGTTTTCTTTGTTTCTCTATTTGTTGTCCCCACACGAACCGATAGCTTAAAAACAAAGCGTCGTTTAGCATAGAATTGAGCAACTCATGTGCGAATCGCTGTACTTCAATTAAAGAGTAGTTTGTACAAACCTGTAATAGAGCCAAGAGTTTAGTTGGCTCGTCCAAGACGTAAATAAGCTGATCATCTTCGTGTAAGGTTAACTCTGTAAAACCTTCCAGAAAGCCATAGCGTACCTGTTCAATATTTTTCATTTTTAAAGTTAACGGGGTATTATTGATACGTAAATAAGCATTGTTATCATTAAATTTCAGGTTTTCTGGCGAATTAAAGATACCTTCTCGCAACATCGACTTACATAATGTGACTAAACAGCGTCTCTGCGCATTGGTAAATTGTGCGTGTATATCGACGACTGATAATTGCTTCTCTTGCAGCGTATCATGCTGTAATTGTGAGAACCATAATTCGCTGAGTTGCGCGGTTTCATGGTTAATTTGTTGATGGGCGTGCGTTAGGCTTTGTTGATATTGATTCATTATACTTCCTTCACTTTATTTGGGGTTACGCGAAGCAAGCCTAAAGGGTTAGGGAAGTCCGTATATTCAGCTTGTTTATCGGCACGCTTTAAAAATCGGGTGATCAGGTTGGCTTTATTCGGGATCGCTTTTCCTGCTAATAAATCACCTAGCTTGTTAGTTGCAAATTCACTGTCGCTTTGAGCTAAATACTGTTGAATCGTTAAACGTACTTGATGCCAAAGTCGCGCTTCAAGTACCGACTCTCGTCTAGCGATGCAGAAAATCGCCTGCACAATATTATTAATCAATAAGCAATAAGCGAGGCGATTCCAGCATTTCTCTTGATCGTATAACACACTACTACTTGCCTTTTCACTCATACTTGAGAGCTGTTGGGCTTGCCACGTTTGCTTATTGAGCTTGGTGCCTTCTAAATCGCGGATCCAAACACCTGCCACTAAGTCCAGCTCTAGTTTGATTAAAATATTTTGTAGGTGCGGCTCAAACACTAACCCGTGTTCAAACAGGGCATCAAACATACTTGGCAATAATGCATCAAGGTAACTTCTAAACCATAATAAACTGCTTTGTTCGTAGCTCATTTGATTGCGCTGTGAAAGATGCCAAATATGGGTTTTTACATTACTTTCCCCGGATACACCTTGGGTAAATAGAGAGCCAGCTAATAAGATATTTTGCTCTCGTAATTCAGCTGGATTTTCACGAAATAGAACCCCGAAACCTTCTTCTATTTGTACTCGTTTTTCTGTATCTAATTCATCAAAATCAAGAGTCAAACAACCAGGCTCATGCATGATTTTAAGACCTGGGTATTTTTTTTCTAATTGATTAAAGTTAGGTGTTAATAGTTCGGTTAACTTAACTGCGCTTTCAAGTTCGTAATAGGCATTTTTACGTACGCAATTTGTGATGCGGACATTGAGGGACCCTTTAATAAAAAAATCCAATTCTGGATTATATAAGGTACGTAGTGATGACGTTGCTGTTAGTTTTTTTCCGCGGACACCGAGATCAATTAATAAACCTTGTTCGATTAATTTTATAATTACATCCTGTTTCAGCAGGTATTTTGCCTGCCAAGGATGCACAGGTAATAATGCATAATCAGGTGGTAAACTATCATAGGTAGCTGAAAAAACACGTAATGTGTCATCACTCAAGCCTGTGCCTAAACGTTTCACCTTGTCGCTCTTTGCCGCGAAATAATGTAACTGAAAACTAGCGCGTAATTCTGGGGAATAATCTAGTATATCTTGCTGACTAAAACCTAGGCGTGATTTTGCAGCAGGGTGAGTGGCATGACCGAGTAATAACTTAGATTCTGATTCAAGATAGAGGTTTGTTGATTCTTTTGATCTTTTTCTATTTAATAATAAATAAGCTAATACTTGTTCACTATTATCCATTTGTTCTAATAACTCATCATTAGCATCGGTATTAAAACGATTCGCAAGATCGTTTAACAGTATAATTTGTAGCTCATTCCAGTTTAATTCCTGTTGATCTTGGGTATGACTTTGAAATAAAAAATAAGATAAATAACGGTATTGGTAACTTTGTGATTTTTTATCAACAACACAGACTAATTGTCCATCATGTAGGTCGATGTTTAATAAAATACCACCAGTTTCTTGTAAACTTTGAAGAATACTGTCAGGTAAGTTAATGATATCTTCTGGGTAAGAAAGTGCGCCTTGTGGCCCAGCTACTTCACGGCAAAAACAATTTAGAAAACCACGTAGTGAATAAATTTTTGCAAGATTTTCGTGCAAGATTTGATCGTAACTTCGTATCATATTCGTTCCTTAATAGAGGTGACTTTACAGCCACCTTTAATTGAATTACCAGTCAAGGCTGTAGGCAAGACCAAAGACTCGTCCAATACCTTTTGCATATTGCGCATTACGGTTTCTAAACTGTGATTCGGCAGTGTAATAATCTTGGTTAAATAAATTTGCTACAGAGAAAGATACTTGACCTACCGGCAGGTTATAGCGGCTAACAAAATCAACAATGGTGAAAGATTCTACCTTGCCTTCAGCGTATTGACGTTTAACTTTATCGCTCGGGTCGACATCAGCAGCTGTATTGTTATCTGCGAATTTATCTCGATTTCCTGAATAAAGTATATCTAATTGGTTATACCAACTTTCGCTAGTTTGGTTTGATATAAACGCGGTGATTTTAGTGGGTGGAATACGTTCACCAGTTAGGTAATCGTCATAATCGCTATTGCCTTTAGGGGCTGACTTTCCTTCTTGCCAGCTAAATGTACCACCAGTGTTCCAGTCATTACTGATGTTGTAATTCAAGGCTAGCTCTATACCATAGATTTTTTCTGGTTCACGTTTAGGGCTGAAATTAGTATCATTGGCATCACCTACAAAGCGCAGACCTAAATCAGAGGTGTTATAAAAAACGGCAATATTAGCATCAAGATGTTTCCATTGGCTTTTGCTACCAACTTCATAGTTTTTCACTCGTATTGGCTCAGGATCTAGTAACTCGACGCTACTTGCACCACCATCACGTAAAATCCTACCAACATCAGGTAAAGAGAAGCCTTCTGAATAAGAAACATAGACAGAGTTACTATCGCTAAGAAGATAGGTTAAGCCAGCATTATAGGTGGTTGCTGAATAGCTTAAATCACCACCGGTGACCGTATCGCCTTTATTTTTCCCAAAATTCACTTGGAAGGTATCAATATCTAAATCAAAAAGATCATAGCGCGCCCCAAAACGTAAGATCCAACTGTCTGTTAGCTGTAATCGTACGTTCGCAAAAGGGGAGATAGTTTGTTGTTCGAGATTAGGCGACCAAAGTCGACCATCTGTCATATATTGTCCTGCTTTTTCTTGTGCTAAATCAGCGCCCCAAAAAACAGATCCATTCACGAATTTTTCAAACTCAGTATTTACAGTAAGGCGTAAGCCTAATTTATCTGAATCGGTAACAGACTGCGCTTTATTTTTTGTATTGTATTTATTTCTTGCCTTGCTGCTTTGCGCGTACGCTTGCAAGGTCAACTGGCTGCCCATAAGATCATCATGGTGATATTTGCTGTTAACCGACCAACTTTCACTCTCTTGTCCGAGCGCATTTTTCTCTGGACCATCAGCCAGTATCGCTTTGTCTTTACCGTACAGGCCACTAACAGTGTGATAATTATTTTCTTGTGTTAAGCGTGAGGTGATTACTGATAATTCTATACTTTGATTATCATCTAAATAGTGGTCTATTTTCCCGTATAGGTCGTAGTCTTCTGAATCACTGACACCACCTTGACCATGTGGACTGACTGGGATTGCATCACCTTCTGCATCATAAAATAATCCAGTGCTAGCATATTTTGCTGAAGCAATATAGCTGGTATCTCCGCTAGCTGCACTAATCTGTTGGAAAATATCAGCAGATGCGCTTTTACTAAAATTTTCACTTTGTGCATGTGTCGACACTTTGGTGGTGAAGGTAAGCGCTTCTGATGAGGCTCGACGGGTTATAATGTTGATAACACCACCCGCAGCACCTTGGCCGTAAATTCCTGTAGGCCCACGTAATATTTCCACACGTTCGACCATATCAGGAGAAATATTAGCTAAATCTCGTGATGAGCCTCTTAATGAACCTGATTGCGGTACGCCGTCAATTAACACTTGTATCTTACGACCACGAATCGTTTGGCTATAATTAGACATACTTTGTGAGCTGGTGGCCATACCGGGTACAGTTTTAGCTAAAATTTCACCTAAACTAGTGGCATTTGATGACAGATTTTCTATTTGTTCTCGGTCAACAATTGTGACTGAATTGGGTAGGGTTAAATTTTTCTCTGGATTGCGGGTGGCCGTAATTACCGTATACCCAAGATTCTCTTTTTGTTGGGTAATAGACGCTTCCGCTAAAACTTGTTGGCTCATCAACAAAGAAATTACAATGACGTTCAATTTAAAGGGGGTATTATTTACTAACATTTATGTCTCCATACATTTTGTTATACAAGTGATAATCATTATCCGTACACTAAGATGCTTCCTTTTTTTCCTCAGAATATATAGCTAAATTTCAGATATTATAAACACATACAACCTAAACGCAAATGGAAATCATTATCATTACCTTTTTTGTGGTGAGAAAGTAGTGACATAAGTTATTCTTAAATGATGCTTAAATTAAGGTTTTTCACAATGTTTACACTGCAAACTTAACTGTCGATAATATTCAGACTGAGGAGCGAAACATTAGCTACAATGGTTCTCAATTTTTGAGAACGATATTTCCGTTGGATAGCATCAAGTAAGCCCTTCATTATTATCTGGCTTTTTTATCAAGTATCTTTATTGATCACAGGTATATGTTTTAATTATCCAACAGTAGCAAATGAAAATTATTATCACTTGCATTTACTACTTAATGCTTATGTAGTAGATTTGCAAAGCTAATTTTAAGGGGGCTGAGTAATGAATATGAAATATGGAGATATATCGAAGCTTATCAATTTAAGGTGATACAACGAAATAGTGGTGCTAGGTGATCTAAAACTTACTTATAAATCTGTTGATAACCAAAGTGCACCCTCCAACTTATTGCTTACTTAGAGTTATTCATTTAAATAGTTATTCATTCAAATAAAGGGCAATAACGTTAATTAATGAGACTACTTATTTTGCTGATTTTTTTAGTTTTACCTAGTGTAGGTAGGGCTGTTGTGGTTTCGGACCTGAGCGGCAGACAGGTCATATTCGATCAACCACCAAAGAATATAATTCTTTCTGAAGGGCGTATGATGTACTTGGTGATGGCGCTGCAGCCTCAGAATCCTGGGCATAGTATTCGCGCTATGGCTGATGATTTGGCTAAAGCCGATCAAGATACTTGGCAAAAACTCACTGAGTTGTATCCATCATTCCTCAATAAGCCAACCGTGGCTAGTCCTAGCACTGGTCAATTTGACGTTGAGCAAGCCTTTAGCTTAAATGCTGACTTAGTTATATTTAGTCTTAATTATCAAGAAAGTTTGCAGCAATCGGAAACATTAAATCGCCTTGATGCTTTGTCTATTCCTTATTTATTTATTGATTATCGCCATGACTTAAGTCGAAATCTTTTACCGAGTATGAATATTCTCGGCAAGGTTTTAGGGCGCGAAGCACAGGCGCAGAAGTTTTCTAATTTTGTGCAAAAGCAATTGAATATTGTTGAGCAAAGGTTGGCGGAAAATAAACATCAACAACCTCTAGTATTACTGGAGCGTGCAGCAGGAATTAATGGTCCGGTTTGTTGCCGCGTTTTTGGTCAAGCCAATTTTGGTGCATTTGCTGAGATGGCAGGCGGAAAAAATTGGGGGAGTAGCAAAACCTCGGGTGTTTCTGTGGATCTAAACTCGGAAACCCTACTAGTAGAAGATTTTGATATTATTATCGCCACTACAGGTAACTGGTCTCATAAAAAACAGAGCATTTCTCCGCCACTAGGTTATTCGGCGGAGCAAACCCTGGTCGACTCAGGTATGAAAGCCTTAGTGCAGCGAACAGGTTGGTCACAAATGCCAGTGGTAAAAAATAAAAAGGTATACGTAATATGGCACCAGTTTTATAACCACCCGGGTTATTTTGTCGCTATTCAAATGATGGCTAAGTGGATGCACCCGAGTTTGTTTACCGATTTGAATCCAGAGCAAGTTTGGCAGGAATATCACCAGCAGTTTATGCCATTTCAATCTTCAGGTATTTTTTGGAGTCAATTACCGTGAGCAGTACTCAGTTTGTTATTACTCAGCAGCATTTTTTCTATCGTCGCCAACGTTTAATTAAATCAATGATTTTATTGGCGTTAAGTGTTTTATTAGTCGTTAGTTTTATTTGGGATTTAAGCTCAGGGCCAAGTAGCTATGGCTTGTTTGAGGTCGGTGCCTGTTTAGTGGACTGCCCAGATCCTAAATTAGATTTAATCCTGTGGAAAATACGAATGCCTATCGCCCTGATTGCTATGTTGGTGGGGGCTATGCTGGCTTGTGCCGGTGCGCAGATGCAAACTATTTTAAATAATCCGCTGGCCGATCCCTTCACCCTTGGGATCTCTGCTGCTGCCGCCTTTGGTGCTGCTTTAACTTTTGTTTTGGATTGGGCTGTGTTGCCTGTTGCTGGCATATACATCGTATCGGTTAATGCGTTTCTATTTGCCATGCTCAGTGCTTTGGTGTTGTTTGCCATCAGTAAGATGCGGGGCGTGGGTTATCAAACGTTGGTATTAGCCGGAATTGCCTTGATGTTTAGCTTTAATGCCTTGTTAGCCTTTTTACAATACATCGCCAGTGAAGACGCCTTACAACAATTGGTCTTTTGGACCTTAGGGTCTCTTGCGCGGGCCAGTTTTGAAAAAGTCATGATTTGTTTTGTTGTATTGCTCAGTATGTGTACCTATTTTTTCTGTTACAGAGACCAATTAACGGCGTTACGTTTTGGTGATGAACAAGCCAGAAGTATGGGTGTTAATGTGGATCGGTTACGTTTATTTTCGCTATTGGCTTGTGCGTTATTAGCCTCGGTTGCCGTGGCATTTGTTGGCACCATAGGTTTTGTTGGTTTAGTGGCCCCTCATATAGCACGTTTATTACTCGGTGAAGATCAACGTTTTTTCTTACCTGGCAGTATTTTAGTCGGGGCTAGCCTGTTATCGCTAGCTAGTGTCCTCAGTAAATTAGTCATTAGTGGTGCTTTGTTACCCATAGGTATCACTACGTCCTTGATTGGTATTCCTTGTTTCTTCATTTTAATTTTTACAATAAGGCAGAAATAAAAATGGCTTTATCAATGTCAAATATCCACCTTAGTTACGGTAAAAGAAAGGTCTTAAATAACCTCAATATAGCAAGTGTTAACCGAGGCGTATTAACTGCATTAATTGGCGCGAATGGTACGGGTAAATCGAGCTTGTTTCGCTTGATTGCCGGTATCACCAAAAATCGTAGTGGAAAAATAATGCTAGAAGGTCAGGACCTCGATCGAATACCTAGCAAACAGCGTAGTTTAGCGGTTTGTTATGTACCTCAGCTAACGGATTACCATATTCGCTTGACGGTCTTTGAAGGCTTGATGCTTGCCCTTAATCTAGCATCTGAATCAATAAATCAACAATCTAAAGAGCAAAAAGTCAGTGATATTATGCAGCTTCTTAATATCAGTGATTTAGCTAATCAATTTTTAGCGGATTTAAGTGGAGGTCAAAAACAACTCGTGGCTATTGGTCAGGGCTTGATCCGTAATCCCGATGTATTGCTTTTGGATGAACCTACTAGTGCCTTGGATTTATCGCGGCAGCTGCAGGTAATGATGTTATTAGCTGACTACATAAAGCAGCATAATATGCTGTGCATTATAGCCATTCATGATTTAAATTTGGCTAGTCGTTTTTGCCCACAAATGATAGCGTTGCATCAAGGGGCTTGCTTTGCTCAAGGTCCTACACCAACTACTTTAAATTCTCAGTTAGCTGAGAAAATGTTTAATATTAGGCTAAACAAGGTTGCTTCGAACTCAGGCTACGATTTACTCGATGCGCAGTATATCGCTTAGTAATATTCTGATTTTAGATTCTGAGTTACTCGTGTGCGTTATTTTGTGGGAAAGGGTTCTTACACTGAATAAGCTATGTATTAAAACAAAGCACCAAACGAGCGAGTAAGCTGGTTTACTTGGTGCTTTGTCTCAATATTGATATCCGCTTATTAGATTTATTTAGGGCGCGGATTATCGTGTAGGTGTATAGCGTTCGATTTCTTCTTATTTTTCGTTAACAGCTTTTGTTATTGCTTTAATTTTTTTGCTGATTTCACGGCGTTCTTTAGATAGTTCTGCACCTGTAATGATGTGGTCATCAACACGGTCTTCATAATCTGACTTCATGTTCGCAATGATTTCAACAATCTCTGCTTGAGTCATTTCTGGCGCAAGATAATCAAGTAGATTATCAAGTAGATCGACACGTTTTTGGTTATCACGGATCTTCTTCGCATTATCGAGAATCTCACGTTTTAGCTTGTTTTTACGACGAGCACTTTTTACTGCATCAAAAGCATTATTCATTATTACACCCTATTTTATGGAAAATTATGAAAAGAAATCCTCTTTAATTTAGCAGGATAATGCCCTAAAAGCTCTGTGTTTTTGACCTAATTAGGGGCAATTTTCAAATTTTTGCACTAAATCAAGAATGGTTATT
This sequence comes from Moritella viscosa, assembly GCF_900120065.1. Classification (NCBI taxonomy): domain Bacteria; kingdom Pseudomonadati; phylum Pseudomonadota; class Gammaproteobacteria; order Alteromonadales; family Moritellaceae; genus Moritella; species Moritella viscosa. The sequence continues at coordinate 100,254 of NZ_FPLG01000156.1, read as the reverse complement.
TTATAAACCACGCAGTAAAAATGCGGCTTGTGTTATTATTACTTGATAACTTATTGAAGGAATTACCATGCAATATCAAGATCTAACTCAGCAGTGGCCAGCATTCTCTAAAGCGATTTTAGCATTTTCACATAAGCTTGGTTTACTTGAGCACTCAAACCCAAAAACTGAGTCTTTATGGTGTGATCATGTCGCATTGCGCGTTAATGATATTGCAACCGCAGAGTCACTACTAGCTGAGTTTACACAACGTGGTCAGGTTATTTCTGATAGCATTATTAACGGTCGACCGATATATATAATAGTATTAGATGAGCCGCTAACATTAGGTGATTGGCTAATTGATTGTGTGGAACTGCCGTTTCCAGCTAAGCATTATCCTCAACAAGGTTGGGAACATATTGAGTTAGTATTACCAGGTGATGCGACTAATATGGCAGCGCTAGAACAGGTATTACGCGTGATTAATCCAGATATTGATACTTTGTTAGCGAGCGATGACAGCATTAAAATTAAACGTTCAGCACCACAGGTTGAAGGCGAGATACTCGCTAATCCAACGATTGCATTTAAACAAGATGGTATCTGCATCAAGGTACATAGTGCAGGTATTAAAGCTGTTGTTGCAAGTGAATCTACGGCATAATACTCTAATTGATAATCATTCGCAATAACAAGGTAGACGTGGTTTTATATACATTATGATAGAAAAAACTCCTCAATTTCAGCAAGGTAATCAGCAAGCGTCTGAGCAAGCGTCTCAGCAAAATTCTTTACAAAATAATAGAGGCACTCGTATTAGTTGGCAGTTGATCCGCCAACGTGTATTACGCCAAAAGAAACCATTAATTACAGCTCATATCATTGCCGTTTTTGCTACCTTAGTCAGTGTCCCTATTCCGCTAATGATGCCTTTACTCGTGGACGAAGTATTGTTAGAAAAACCTGGCGCGGCAGTACAGGGAATGCAAAATATATTTCCTGAATCGTGGTGGGGGCCGCAACTGTATATCTTGGCAGTCCTTGGTTTTGTGGTGTTGTTACGCTTGTCTAGTTTAGTCTTGTCGGTATGGCAAGCGAGACAGTTTACGATCATTGGTAAGAATCTCAGTTTTTATATTCGTAATAAATTAATGCACCATTTACCGCTGGTATCATTAACTGAATATGAAACGCAAGGTTCGGGTGGGATCAGCTCCCGTTGTATTACTGATGTTGAAACTATAGATAAATTTTTAGCTGAAACTTTATCTAAGTTTCTGGTCAGTATGCTCACTATTATTGGTACCGCAGTCATTCTGTTATGGATTGATTGGCAGTTAGGCTTAATTATCTTATTGCTTAATCCGGCGGTGATTTATTTTTCTCGTTCGTTTGGTAAGCGGGTTAAAAATTTAAAAACACGTGAAAATGCCGCGTTTGAAGCATTTCAAGAAGCGTTAATTGATACCTTAGATGCTATCCAACAGTTACGTACCGCGCAACGTGAGAAGCAATATTTCAGTCGAGTTATTGATGCGGCGAGTGAGTTACGCCATAGCGCGATCCAATCACAATGGAAAACCGATGCGGTTAACCGTTTAAGTTTCACTATCTTCTTAATTGGTTTTGAAGTGTTTCGTGCGATTGCTATGTTGATGGTCGTTTTCTCTGATCTGACAATCGGCCAGATTTTCGCGGTATTTGGTTACCTGTGGTTTATGATGGGACCAGTACAAGAATTATTAAGTATGCAATATACCTACTTTGCAGCTTCGGCGGCATTAAAACGATTAAATGGTGTGTTCGAGTTAACGCAAGAGCCACAACATCCGTGTGTGGTAGACCCGTTTGCGAGTCAAGATGGCGTTGCAGTTGAATTCAAAGACGTGTGCTTTGCTTACAATAGCGAAAACAAAGTGATCCGTAATGTAAACTTAGTTATCCCGAAAGGTAAAAAAGTCGCGATTGTTGCGGTGAGTGGCGGTGGTAAGTCAACACTGGTGCAGCTGTTATTAGGTTTATATGAGAAACAACAAGGCGAGATCTTAATTAACGATGTGCCGCTAAACCAGATTGGTTATGATAAAGTACGTGAGAATATTGCGACAGTATTGCAGCAACCTATCTTGTTTAATACCTCTATACGTGAAAATTTATCTATGGGTAATCGTTTTACCGATGATGAATTATGGCAAGCGCTACAAGTTGCCGAAATGGCAGAAACAATTAAACAACTGGGTCATGGATTAGATACCTTAGTCGGACGTAATGGTGTACGTCTCTCTGGTGGTCAACGCCAGCGTTTAGCTATTGCGCGAATGGTATTAAGTAAACCGCAAATGGTGGTGTTTGATGAAGCTACATCAGCATTAGATACCGAAACCGAAAGTCGTTTACACCATAATCTTAGCGAATTTTTAGAAGACAGAACGACATTAATTATTGCTCATAGACTCAGCGCAATTAAACAAGCTGACTTGATCTATGTGCTCGACGATGGCCAAATAAGCCAGTCAGGACAACATCATGAACTATTACAGGTTGAAGGGCTTTATCAAACATTGTACGGCCGCTTACAATCAACTCATTAACGGTGAGGATAAAAAGAGTATGAATAAAGATATAAAAAGCACAGATAAAAGCAGTATTAGAGTGACTAAAACTGATGCCGAATGGCAAGCTGAGTTAACGGATGAAGAGTTTCACGTGTGCCGTAAAAAAGGCACCGAGCATCCTTACACGGGGACGCTATTAAACAATGAAACAGTAGGTGTTTATCACTGTAAATGCTGTGGCAGTGAATTATTTACCAGCGATAGCAAGTTTAATTCGGGTTGTGGTTGGCCGAGCTTTGACAAAGAGATCAAATCGGGCGCGGTGGTGTATACCGAAGATAACAGCTTAGCCATGCAACGTATTGAAGTGACGTGCAGTAATTGTGACTCTCATTTAGGCCATGTATTTCCAGATGGGCCAACAGAGACGGGTCAACGTTTTTGTATTAACTCAATATCAATGGGTTTTAAAGCCGATAGCAAAGACTAGGTCGTTAAGCTAGATCGCGAAAGCAATCGTCACAAAATAGTCGATGAAGCATATACCCAAGTTGTTGTTAGGTGTTGAACACAATACCATGCAATAATTTGGGTATATTTATATAAAGCCTTAACCGCAGGGATAATCCGTGAGCATCGTTAATAAGCCAGTAGACAGCCATGAACAAACCGGTAGGCTTGATAAGCTGACAAGTATTGATTCACTGAACTGTGATAATCACTATGCGACGTTGCCCGCACATTTTTATAACAAGCAAATGCCAGATGGGATCAGCGATCCGAAAATGGTCAGCCTAAACCCGCAAGTATTAGTCTTGTTAGATTTAGATAATGTAGTTGCTGATAGCGATGCATTATTGCAGCTATGCTCTGGTAATTATCTACCAAGCGGTTTCGAACCCCTAGCAATGAAGTATACCGGTCATCAATTTGGTCACTATAACCCTGATCTCGGTGACGGTCGTGGCTTGCTATTAGCACAAGTTAAAGGTAATGATGCTCGTGGTGATAGTAACAATCACACGACTTGGGATCTGCATTTAAAAGGTGCAGGCCGAACGCCTTATAGCCGTCAAGGTGATGGTCGTGCTGTATTGCGTTCAAGTATTCGCGAGTATTTATGCAGTGCGGCAATGCAGGGGTTAGGTATTCCAACTACACAAGCATTAAGTGTGGTTGTTGGTAGTGATACGGTGATGCGCGAGCAAGTTGAACAAGCCGCCATGGTCGTGCGTGTTGCTGAGTCGCATGTGCGTTTTGGTCACTTTGAACATTTTTATTATACCCAGCGTTTAGACGATTTAAAGCTGATGTTGGATTACACCCTAACCAAACATTTCCCTGATGCCTTAAACGAAGAAGTACCTTACTTGGCGTTTTATAAGCAAGTGATGACCACTACCGCGGAGTTAATGGCACATTGGCAAGCGGTTGGTTTTGTTCATGGGGTGATGAATACCGATAACATGTCTATTTTAGGGCAAACCTTTGATTATGGCCCGTTTGCGTTTCAGGATAACTTCGATCCCGCTTATGTCTGTAATCACACCGATTATTCGGGTCGCTATGCTTTTAATCAGCAACCACAAGTGGGTTATTGGAATTTAATGGCGTTAGGTCGTGCGCTGACTCCGTTCGTTGATATCGATCCGTTAAATGCAGTGCTACAAACTTATGATGATATATTTTTAGCGAAATTGCGTGAGTTGATGCGTGGTAAACTTGGTTTACAACAAGTGCACGATACGGATGGTGAGTTGATTAAAAACTTACTGGAAATATTGGCAAGTAGCGCGGTGGACTATACCTATTTCTTCCGTCTATTAAGTGGCTTTAATAGCGCCGAGGATGCTGATAACAGCGCAATACGCGATCAGTTTATCGACCGAGAGGCATTTGATGCTTGGGCGGTCAAATATCAGCTACGTCTAGTACTAGAATTGAGCGTAGATGACGTCCGCAAAGTGAGTATGAACCAAGTTAACCCTAAGTATATTTTACGTAATTACTTAGCACAGCAAGCGATCACGCAAGCAACTGATTATGACTACAGTTTGGTGAATGAGTTACTTGAAGTATTAGCGAATCCGTTTGCTGAACACCCTAAGTTTGAAAAGCTCGCTGCATTACCACCTGAGTGGGGACGAAAGATGGTGCTGAGCTGTTCGTCTTAGTCGCAAGTTAGTCAATTTAGGGAATAACGATTCCCTATTTTTAACGTATTATATTTTCAGGTTTAATAACCACAAGGATTCAATGATGAATTTAGATAAAGCAAAAAAGCGTATCGAAAAATTAGTTAAGAAAGGTTTTAAAGGTTATCCGTTAGTAGCGTTAGCGTACTTTGGTGAAACGAAGGATGCTGCAACCGAAGTTGTTGTTACGTTCACGTTAGAAGAGGGCGCGGAACCACAAGCACAAAAGTTTGTGAGCAAAAGCGATGCTCGAGAAGATGAAACGATTCAATCTGTGCTTGTTAAAACAATCGAACGCACTAATGCTAGCTCTGTGACTCAAGCTGAAGGTGTGTCGCTCATTAAATAAAGGATTATAACGGGATGAACTCATCTCTAGGATAGGGATATTAAATTAATGATGCATAAGAATAAAGGTTTTACCCTTATCGAGCTGGTTATTGTGATCATTATACTCGGCGTGCTTGCCGCAGTTGCAATCCCTCGATTTATTAATATCCAGCAAGACGCTAGAATAGCTGTGATTAATGGTATTGCTGGTAACTTTAGCTTTGTTGTTGAGCAAGTTCATTATGCCGCGATCATGCAAGGTGTTGCAGATAAGTCCAGCGTCAAAGTGACTATCGGTGATGTCGAAATAAGTACCTACTTTGGTAAGCCACAAGAGATTTGGGATAATGCGTTAGCAAAGTTAATGAACAGTAACCTACATTATCTAGGTAATGGTTATTATCAATCGGCTGTTTTAGATGAGGTGTGTTCGAAAGCGCCTGCATGTGTTGTGGATCAAACGCCTGCTGGTAGCATTACTGACGGTTACCCCCAAGGCTGGGGCATGCTGTTTATACCAAATGGTAAATCAGTGAGGGACCAATGTTATGCATTTTATGCATTCAGGGTGAGTAATGGGAGTGTCGTATACAATGAAGTATCTACAATTGAAGACGGGTGTTAGCTTTATATCGCGCTATTTTATTTGATGATTATCTGGTTAAGAATAAAAAACTAAAAAGGGGAGAAACATATGTGGTTTCCCCCCTTTCGGTTTGTTTTGTTCTACTAACTGGTATTTTATTAAAAATGGATACCATTTTCTAGCGAACTGATACGGGCTAATGATAAGGTATCAATACCTTTTTCAGCTAACATTGCTGCGCCACTTTGGAATGATTTTTCGAATAAGATCCCAACACCAACTAATTTAGCTGTGGTTTGCTCAAGAATCGCTAGCGTCCCTTCAACCGCATTACCGTGTGCTAATACATCATCAATAAATAATACGCGATCATTGTCCTTAATGTGTTCAATATTGCAGTTCAATTCGTATGAGGCATTTTTAGTAAAGCTGAATACGTTAGCCGTTAATACATTCTCTGGGTCTAACATGCTACGCTTTTTCTTCATGACCACTAATGGCACATTTAGTTTTAATGCCACCAATGTCGAGATCGCAATACCACCGCTCTCAATCGTTAAAATACGGTCGATATTAGCATTTTGAAAGTGGATAGCTAATTGAGATGCACACCAGTCTAAAATTTGAATATCAACTTGTTTTGTTAAAAAACTACTTGCGTCTAGGGCTACGTTGTTAACTGATTTACCGTGCTCTAAAATCGCTTTTTCTAATAAATTCATGTGTCAGTCCCTAAATTATGAAAGTGCTAAATAAACAATAAATAGTAGTGCGAGTGAGTAAATAATTGGGTGAACTTTTTTCCCGTCACCTTGTACTAACATGACGAAACAGTAACTGATAAAACCCATTGCCATACCGTTTGCAGGCGAAAAGGTTAACAAGCTAAATACCATAATGAAGAATACAGGTATTGCTGACTCTTTCTTATTCCAGTTAATGTTTGCCAAGTTCTTAATCATATAAATACCGATAACAACCAGTGCTGGTGCTACAATCGCCGAGGTAAAGATTGAGAATACAGGGAACAAGAACATAGATACTAAAAACATCACGGCAACTGTAATCGCACTGATACCTGTTTTAGCACCTAATGATGACGCCACGGCAGATTCTGAATAAGCAGTAATTGATGTTGTCCCTAGTATAGTACCAATGATTGTACCGCCGGAGTCGGCTACTAATGCCGATTTCGCGTTTGGTACTTTACCGTCTTTACCGATAATTCCCGCATCACGGCCGACACCGACAATCGTGCTTAAACCATCGAAGAAATCGACAATAAAGAAGATAATAACTAAGAAAATCAAATCAGTCATTTTTGGCATTGTCAGTTGTGACAAATCAAATATAGCACCAAATGTGGGCGCTAAACTGGGTGGCATTGAAAATACGTCTGTTGGTAAGGTAATTAAGTTACTACCTAGGAAGTGATCACTTAATAAGCTTAAAATAATAGACGAGATGAATGAAATAACAGTCGCTAGTTTCATATCACGGACTAAACAGCCTATCGCAATAAAGATGCTGAACAGGGCGATAAACACTTTTGGATCGTTAACATCACCCATACTTACCAAAGTAAACGGGTTACTCACAATGATGCCAGCATTACGTAAGCCAAGAAAAGAAACAAATAAGCCTAGACCAACTGCAATACCGAGTTTTAAATCTTCAGGAATCGCATCAATCATCACCTTACGAGCAGGTGTTAAGCTTAAAATTAAATAGAGGCAACCAGAAAGGAAAATAGCAAAGAGAGCTTCATGCCAAAGTAATGAGATACCGCCACCCAGTAAGATAGCTTTAAAGAAGCCGTTCATCGACATTCCTGGCGCTAACATAATTGGATATTTAGAAAATGCACCCATAATAAATGTTGCGATAGCTGCAGATAGTGCCGTCGCGGTAAATATCGAGCCTTTGTCTATCCCTTCGATGCTTCCTAAGATTGCCGGATTCACTGCTAAGATATAACTCATCGCTAAAAAGGTAATTAAACCCGCGTAGATTTCATTTTTTACAGTTGCGCCACGCGCAGACAGGAGGAAGTACTTGTCCATTAAACATCCATTACTATTAAGTTGGTTGATTTAAAATGACAATATTCCGAAGTATAAACTTGGGTAGGGGAACCATACCAGAAAAAAGGTACAATTATCCTGCTTCATTGTAGGTCTGAAATTTACGGTTTCAGAGTAGAGACTTAAGGCCCATATTGCCAAAATTATACAACGTCACATTGCTTGCGGGGCATCTTAAAGATGTTGACGCGGTTGTCAATTTTTTTTGTGTGATACGATGATTTAAAATAGGTCGATATCTATACCGTAAACAGTGAGTATTGTTAGGGTGAAGTGCTACTTATATGGGTTTGAAGGGATTTAGGTGTATAACTGGATAATATTAAATAATTTTAATTTAACTGACTTGTTGGTCAATATTTAAACAAGTATATAACATACTTTATATGGTTATATTTGGCTGAATATTGGTGAATCTGTTGATAATTTGCTCTTTATTATACTCTAAAACGAAAAATGGCGAGCCTAGGCTCACCATATATATCAACTTTAAAAGAATAACTTTAACTTTAAAAGGGTTACTTTTTAAGTTCTGCAATTGCTTTCGTTAATTCGTCAACTTTAGCATTTAATGTGTCAACTTTAGTGCTATCAACACCAGAGATTTTAGTGAAAACTTGGTTTACGCGAGTTTCTAAAACATCTGTAGAGATTTTTTTATCAGATAATTTTGCTTTTGCTGATTCTTCAATCTTAGCGCCTTTAGCAACAAGTTCTTCGAATAATGTTGAAGATTTGTCTGAAACTCTGTTCGCTTCATCAATGCTTTTACCGTATGCACCAAGACCTGCTAGCCAAATATTTTTAGCGATTTCGTCTTTGCTGCTCCAAAGTTTTTTAGCTGTATCAACTACGTTTAATTGTGTCATGGTACTTATCCTTTCTGGGTGCGTTTCGATTTGATGTGGCCAGAATATGGTTTTAAATTAGAAAATGCATACAAATTGTGGATTTACTTTTATAGAAAATAAAGATTAATTTAGAATGGTTTTTCAGTCTAATTATGCTTCACTCATTTGGTCGTAACCGATTTTTTTATTAGTAATTCAAACATGTATTTGCGTGATTATATGAAAGGGTGATGGGAACGATTTTTTATTCATATAATACTTATCAAGGTTCATAACTTTTATTTATACATATTGTTAGTCATTAATTGAACAGCTATCTTATTATTAATGACCATATGTTGTTTTTTATGACCAGTTGCATTGTTATAACGAAAATTTAATTATATTCAGCTCTGCTTTTTGAGGATGGTGATTATAATTCGGCGACTTATATTTAATTGAGAGGCTAACAGTGGAATTTCAACAATTAATAAAAGATGGTTTGGCGCTTGTATCACGCGTAAAACAAGAGATTAGTTTTATCCGTGGATGTAATTATACGCAAGCAAGTTTAGACATCTTACACACCGCTTCTTTTAATTTGGCTTCTGCTGAAGATTTACTGAATTATGCCGATGAACTTGCCTTAAAACAGAGTGATGCTGCAGGCGAAAAAGTATTGATTGCCAGTGATGCGATTAAAAACGTACAGTCGATGTTATCACGTAAATTTGATGTAGAACTCGACTGCGAAAGCCAACCTTGGTTTGATGATGTAAGCCGTCATATTGGTATTTGTGCTTAACGAAAGATTATCACATTCAAGTTAAAGTACGCGATAACCGTATCGATAAAAGCCAGTTACATTTTGTTTCTGGCTTTTTTGTATGCGTCATTCTATATCAATGGACTAGTCACTTAATTTGTGACGCTCGGTTAAACCAAAGTCATCTAAGATGCCATAAAAAGCCGGTAGAATTAAAATCACTAACATGGTTGATGCTAACAAACCAAAAATTAACGCTACAACTAGTGGGATAATTACCTGAGCTTGGATACTTTGTTCAAGTAATATTGGCATTAAACCCGCAGCTGTTGTCGCTGTGGTAATTAAGATCGCACGAATACGGTGAGTTGTGGCATGTATTGCCGCTTGTCTAATGTCATTACTTTTGACTAAATCTTCTTTGATAAACAGCACTAACAAAATGGAGTTATTTACTACTATCCCAGCCAGTGACGTAAAACCCAGCATTGACGGCATAGTCAGATCATAATTTAGCATGTAATGACCCCAGAATACTCCAATAAGTGCCAGCGGGATCGCAAGCATGACAATGAGAGGTTCAACATAACTGCTGAACTGTAAGCTTAATATAGCAAAGACCACGAACAGACCAATTGAGAAACTTTTCACCATAGAGCTAGCTGTTTCAGCTGTTGATTCAACTTCGCCACCTAAGCGTACTTCAATGCCTGGGTATTTTTGAGTCAGAATAGGGACAAAGTCTTTTTCCATCTGCGTCATTAGTTCAACTGTGTTGGCCTTCTTTTTATCAATATCACCTTTTAACGACATAGTGCGAATGTTGTTAATACGGTTTAACTGACTCACACCACGGCCCCATTCAACTTTAACTATGCTGGCAAGTGGTACTTGGCTACCATCTGCAAGGGTAAAAGGGAAATCTTCATAGTAAGCCAGATCGGAGCGATAACGTTCAGCGAGTCTTACGTCTAATTCTACATTTTCACTGCCGATCTGTAATTCGTCTATCGTAACCCCGAAAAATGCTGCGCGCAGTTGCATTGCAACGTCTTGCCCGGTTACGCCAAATGTTTCTGCACCTGGCAGTAGTGACATTCTCAGCTCAGGCTTACCATCGCGGAGGTTGCTAATGATGTTACTCACACCATTAAATTGAGACAGGTATTGTGCTAATTCATTACCTGCATCCTTTAAGATCTGAATTTTAGGATGACTGAGTTCAATGTCAATCGCACGACCAGCTGGCCCGATAGCAGGTTCACGAACAATCAGGTTTGTTACTCCGGGAATAACACCAATCTGCTGTTGCAGCGCCGCTAAATAACCGGCCATGCGCGTTGTTCGTTTTTCTGATGTTAATAGGTCAATAAAGATAGTTGCTACATGCTCTCCCGTTTCGCCCGCATCAGGGTTAGCGCCACTTTGTACCGTGATATATTTTAGTAATGATTCATTATCGGGTTGTTCACCAAATGCAGCACTTGTGATCTGGATGTCCTTACTAATACGAGCCACAACTTTATCGGTTTTTTCCAATGGTGTTCCGGGTGGCATCATTACTGTTATTTGCACCCAATCACCTTCCACTTCGGGAAAGGCTGAGAAGCGTAGCATGCCACTAGATGCCAACGATATTGTGCCTATAAATAAAGCTATTACTCCGGCCGTTACGATATAGCGACGATCAACAATGGTACCAATCAGTTTAGGTAAAATAGTAAATTGGAAGTATTCGAATTTCTTATTAAAACGGCCTTTTAAACTGTTGTCTGCAACGCTGTCATCGGCATTTTTAATCGATGTGTACAGGTGGTGTGGTAAGATTAAAAATGCTTCAACCAGAGATACACTTAAGGTAATAACTAAGGTTATTGGGATAACTTTGAGTACTTCACCCATGTCACCTTTAAGGAATGCCAGCGAACCAAAGATCGCCACTGTAGTTAAGAAGGATGAAAAAACACCATTCTTAACCCGGTTCACACCGTTCACGATACCGGCAAGTTTATCTTCGGTTTTATTTAGTTCGTGGGCGACACTCTCGGATAATACAATAGCATCATCCATTAACAGGCCGATAGCGACTAATAGCGCTACCATAGACATCAGGTTTAAGCTAATACCGACCAATGACAGCACGTACATACTGGCAAGGAATGAGACCGGTAGGCCCATTGCAACCCAAATAGCGTAGCGCCAAGGGAAGAATAACCACATCACTAAGAATACTAAAATGAACCCCTGCCAACCGTTTGATAGTAGTAGGTCAAGACGATCTTTTGCGACAGATGCCATGTCTTTTGTTAAAGAGAATTCGATGCTATCAGGAGTTCGTAGTTTTTCGTTTACAATAAATTTCTGTACTTCTTCAAGTACATTAAGGGAGTCATCAGCCTTTGATTTTTTAATATCGAGCATGGTACCTTCTTTACCATTAACTGATATTTTGGATTCGTCTAATTCAAATCGTTGGGTGATTGTAGCTATGTCTTTTAGTTGAACTTTACTGCCATCTTCATTGCTTAAAACGATGATGTCACCGAGTTCGCGAGGGGTATAACGTTGCGCATCGAAACGTAATAAGATCGTACTGCTTGGGGTATTCAAGCTACCACTGGGCATTTTTACATTTTGTTTTGCGATTTGACTTGCTACTTCTTGGACTGACACGTTAAGTCGACGTAGTGCGACTAAATCAAGTTCGACACGAAGTTGTGGATCAGAAAATCCGTTGATCTCAACTTGTGCAATGCCTTTTAAGCGTTTTAAACGACGCTTAACATCTTCTGCATACAGCTTAAGTTCTTGTTTATCCATGTCACTGTAAATAACTAAACTGACCACATCGTCATACGTCATCAGCTCTTTTACTACGGTTGTTTCGACTTCATCTGGGAATTGGTCAATGGCATCGATCTCGGTTTTAATATCCGAAATAAAGGTTGTGCTATTACCGTCATGAGTCATTTCCGCAGTCGTTACAGCTAATCCTTCACTGGCACTGCAGGTAAGTTTTTTGAGATTGTTGATCCCATCAAGGGCATCTTCCACTGGTAAGCAAATTGCTTGTTCTACATCTTCAGGGCTTGCGCCTGGGTAGGGGACTGTAATCTGTGCAATAGTGACTGAAAAGTCGGGAAAGGTTTCCCGTTTCATATCTGGAATTGTGATCGCGCCGAGCGCTAAAAACATAACCATAATTAAATTGGCAGCTGTTGGGTGTTTAGTAAAGAAGTTGACCATTATTCTTTATCCTCTATCCATACTGTCGGTGCAAGCTTTAAGCCATTAGACACAGGTATAATGTCTGATAGCACGACTTGTTGACCTGCTTGTAGACCATCAGCTTTAATGGCAGCTACTTGGTCGCGGATAAATAGAACATCGACATTTTGTAATTGCAGTCTGTTATTTTTATCCATGAGATATAAACGGTTATTGTGCAGGGCCGCTAATGGTACGGTTAGTTGTGGTTGTGCTTGGCCGTTTACGGTCACTTCAACAAACATGCCTGAAATAATAGGAGATTCTGCTGAATTATTGCGTTTGATGAACTCAAGGAAGTCAAAATCAGTTTCGACGACCAGTCCCGCGGTACCCAAACGAGCATCTATTTCACCTAATATTCGTGTAACTTTACCCTGCCAGTGAGTTTCTGTTGACGAGTTACGTAGGGTAATACGGGCTGTTAAATTAGCTACTGCAATATCGGGTACAGTATTTAGTTGGTCTAAGACTACTTTGTCTTGTTTTAAGCTATGTACCAAACGGCTTAGTTGGCTAGTCGGCATTTTAGCTTCGACTTCTAATTTCGATATATCATGGGCTAAGATAAGGCTTATTCCAGCTGAGACAAACTGCTGCAGTTCGGCGTTAACATCAATAATACGGCCATTAAATGGCATGATAATGATGGTATTTTCCAAATCCAGCTGTGCTTGGTCGATTTGGCTTTGCGCTTGTGCTATTTGTGCTTGTAGTGCTTTTTTACGTGCTGGAAGTTGATTTATTTGCGCTTTTAAATCATTTAACTGTAGCTGGGTATTATATACGATACGTTCTTGCTGTTCTAAACTTGATGCCGAGATAGTGCCTTTTTTGTTTAGTTTGATATTACGTTGGTATTCTTTTTTTTCTAGTGCGAGGGTTTTGCTCTCGACTTGGTATGAACGCGTTAGGCGCTGTTCTTCAATATCTAACTTTTCAACTTCAGAGCTAATATTATCTAAGTTCGCCTGTGCAGTGGTTAGATTTAATTCATACGAGGTTGGGTCGATACGTAGTAGTTCCACACCTTCATTGATAAAAGTACCTCGTTGTAGCCGTTCATTTTTGTAAATCACTTTTCCACTGACTTCTGATATAGCTTGCCACTTGTTCTTCGCAACCACATGACCATAGCCTTTTACTGCGGGTGCAATGTTTTTCTCTCGAATTTGGGTCACATAAACACTGTGTGCAGGTTCTATCGCTTCTAATACAACGTCTTCTTTCATAATGAAATTATTAATGGCCATGATACCTAGCCCAGCAGCAACGCCGATTGGTAGCCACATTAGCTTAGATTTCTGCATTATATTTCTCCGTTGTAATTGAATTGATTAATAAAGTGTAATTCTGCTGTGCCAATCGATGGTAGAACTGCATATCAATATCTGTTGTAATTAATCCTTGAATCAAAGGTTTAAAGGCGCAAGGGTAGATGCACAAACTTAAGATTTGAATGGTTAGTAGTTCAGGGTCAAGTTCAGGTTTTATATCGCCTTTGGCTTGTAATTTCGTGAGCATAGTTTTGATAAATTTAAAGGAACGCTGTGGCCCCTCTTTAATTATGTGCGCTTTAATCTGCGGATTGTCATCACTGACCATATTGCGCTTGATGATATGGTGTAAGCTTTGATTTTCTTGTACAGCGGTATAAAACAGAAGAAATATGTCGTGTAGATTTTGTAATGATGGATTCGCTGCATTTTTTCTTAACACATCTACCATTGGCTGACGGTATTGTTCCATTGCTGCATGAAATAAACCTTCTTTATTTTGAAAGTAATAACGAATCATGGCTGGCGTAGTATTCGCTTCAGCTGCAATTTTTCGGGTGCTAATTTGGTTGTATTCATTTTTGGCAAACAGGTCAAACGCTACTGTCATTAAATGCTGGCGGATGTTGGTGTCGGAAGATTTTTTTGGTCGACCTATATGACGAGTCAGGGGCTCACTTTTGTTATCGATATTATCCATCTCTGCATCACCATTAATTAATCACCTGGATAATACTGAACCTGTTTGAATTAATTATCCAGATGATTAATTTCCCACTTTAACTGTTTTGGGTAAATTATTTTGTTATCAAGTGTTTTTAAGTAAATGCCGAATACGTCGAGATATCAACTTTTCAATACCGATGCTAATTAATTTTTTATTAAATAATTCATCAATTATTCATAAACAGTATATATCAGTATTTAACTGAAACTGAGCTATCAATGGCTGAGCGAAATAAAGTTATTGCCGAGATAGGGCTAAGAGTATTTAACTCACTTGATTTGTGGGAATGACGTATCCATAAATCAAGACTTATTTTGTCGTTTAATAATCTAGCCAATCGCAAGTTTAGTTTCTGCGTAGCGCAGTTTTTTTGTTCTTGGACTCGCCAGAAAATAGGCTAGCGTTAATGGTCCTAAACGTCCCATAAACATCATGAAAATGATAATGAATTCACCAGACTCAGAGAGACTGCCCGTTAAACCTCGGGATAAACCGACAGTACCCAGAGCAGAAACAGCTTCAAAAACAATGTCAATCATAGGTGCATTCTCACTGAGTAACAGTGAAAAAATGGCGAACCAAGTGATGCCTACCGATATCATCGTCAGCGCCAGTGCTTTACTCACCGTGTCTTTAGCTATTTCACGTTTAAATACGTAGACTGACTCGTCACGACGCAAGTAACTATATGTTGCCATAATCAGTAGCATAAAAGTGACTACTTTTATGCCGCTGGCGGTACTTGACGACCCCCCACCAATAAACATTAATACTAGCATTATAGCAGTGGTTGCATCTTCAAGCTGGTCAATCGCTAAGGTATTAAAGCCCGCTGTACGAGGGCTGACAGCCTGAAACCAAGATGCTAACCATTTTCCCTGTTCGCTGAGTGGCGCTAAGGTATTTGGGTTATTGTATTCAATCAGATAGATGGTAATAACGGCGACCGCATTGATGAATATTGTTCCTGTAATCATCATCCGGCTATAAACGGTCAAACGTGACCAGCGTCGGTTACGGCGTAGATCTGTCCAGACTGAAAATCCAAGACCGCCGATAATGAGTAGCCCTGTGATCGTCAGGTTAACAACCGGATCTGCGACATAAGGCATTAGACTATCTGCACTCAAGGCAAAACCAGCATTGTTAAATGCGCTGATGGTGTAGAAAAATCCATGAAACAAACTGGTTGTCCAACCCAATTCGCCACTCCAGTATACCGAGAGAATCACCATACCAATGAGTTCTACGAATAACGAAAATACCAATACCGACTTGGCTGTGGATGCTAATGTTGAGGTGTTGGTTTGGTTAAAGGCTTCTCTTGCCACTGTGCATTGCAAAAAACCTATTTTTCCGCCTAGGGCAATCAGTGTGACAATCGCGAACGTCATTAATCCTAGGCCACCACATTGGATCAGTAGCGCAATAATGGTTTGACCAAATGGCGTGAATGCAGTTCCCGTATCGACCACAACTAATCCAGTGACTGTCACTGCTGATGTTGCTGTAAAAAAACTTTGTAACCAAGAAATAGGTTCTAGTGTAGCGATCGGTAATTTCAGTAAACAGGTTCCAAGCAGAATTAAAAGTGCAAAACTACCACTCAAAATTAGCGGTGGTGCGCCAAGTAATTTTTTACCTGCTTTGGGCTTACGTTCAATGGGTGAAATTGAAGGATGCCATAACACCACGCTACACCAACCTTGGAGCTATGCTCTTTAGTTCCGTACGAGTGCCACACAGCAATAGCGTGTCATTCACATGTAATACAAAATCATCATGAATGTGAGTGAAAACCTCCTGTTCTCGATTAACTAAAACCGCACGTACATTACTTCGAGTATTACTAAGCACTTGCGAGATTGGCTTCTCATGCAATGTTGATTTTATATGAATTTCGACTACATAAAATCCATGGCCTATGGATAGATAATTGTTCACCATAGGGTAATTAAGGGCCTGAGCGACACGAACCCCCATTTCTTCTTCTGGGTGAATTATCCGTGACACCCCGAGTTTTGATACTATCGTATGGTGGGCTTTCGTACTTGCTTTAACCCAGATGCCTTTTACGCCAAGATTCTTTAATGCAAGTGTGCAAAGCAGGCTGGACTGCATATCTTTCCCTATTGCAACGAGCACGGCTTCACTGTTTGCGAGGTCTAATTCACTTAGCACACTTTCGTCGGTCGCATCACAGATAACTGCCTGAGTCAGTTCTTCTACGTATTTTTCAACAATTTTCGGGTCTGTGTCGACCCCTGTTACCGTGTGGCCAAGATGAATTAATTCCAAGCTGGCTGAGATGCCAAACCGTCCCAAACCAATAACTGTAAAATGAGCCATAATGACTGCCTTTTCTATTTTCCAAAAGTGATAAGAAGCATCCGCAAGCGCTGCTCGGTATCGTTATGTTAAGTAAATAAAATGAAATGAAATGTGTTCTAGGATCAATGACGTTCGGCATTATCTGAGATTAAGCGGTAGCCCAGTCCTGATTCTGTCTTTATGAGTTGTTGCAAATCGGCACTATCGCTGAGTTTTTTACGCAGCTGGCTCACTAAAATTCGCAGATAATGAGTATCACTGCGATGCGTATGTCCCCAAATGTCCTCAAGTAATTCTGTTTGTTTCACTAGTTTTCCAGGCTGGTTCATTAGCTTTTCAACGAAAGCAAATTCCTTTTTGGTTAAGGCGATCTCTTTACTATCCAGCCAGACTTGATTCGTGCTTTTCTGTAATTGAAGTCGGTCACTGACGAGTATATCTGAGCAAGACGCTTCATCGACCAAATCACGAACAAGCACTTTAATGCGCACGATCAGTTCTTTAATGCCGAATGGTTTGCTCAAGTAATCATTCGCTCCCGCTTCTAATAGGCGTACTTTTTCTGCTTCCTGATCTCTTGCTGTTAGGATAAGCACAGGTGTTTTAACTGTTTGACGAATAGACTGCAAAAATTGAGTACCATCCCCATCAGGTAGTCCCAGATCAAGCACAATAATATGCGGTTGCTCCCGATGGAAAATATCCAGCGCTGATTTAATCGATGTTGCACCAATATAGTCGAAGCCTTCCGCAGCTAATGAGATTCGAATAAAAGTATGGATTTGTGGTTCATCATCGACCACCAATACTTTATAAGTCATTTATTGCTCCTCTTTAGTGATGGGTAAACGTATACGAATGAGACAGCCATGAGTCACGGGTATCGCTTCAACATTACCGTTATGAGCGGTCAGAATCCCCTTAGCGACGGCTAATCCCAGTCCGGTGCCACTATCATTATTTTTGAGCGTATTCTCGCTATAAAACAAGTCAAAAATATGTACAGCTTGATCAATCGTAATACCGTCGCCTTCATCCTGAATATCTAAAATGACGTCATTACCTGCTTGGTAGGCGTTGATATTGACCATGTTGTCTGAAGGGGTGTACCGGAGTGCATTATCTAATACATTAAAGATAGCCTGTTCAATCAAGGAGCTGCTTATCTGCAACGTGGGTAATGGCGTTGCAGCGATGAGCTTGATACGTTGTCGTGATTCTGGAAAGCGATCGATAGTTTGGCTAACGACGTTTAAAATGGAATCGGTACTTTTATTGAACCTAAGCGCGCCATGTTGCAATTTGGTTGCCTGTAGCAGGTTTTCTATGTATTGATGCAGTCGATGGCTTTCTGTTGTTGCGCTATCTAATAACTCTATTTTTTCGCTTTCGCTAAGCTTTTCCATGTATTCTTTTAGGGTCGTTAGCGTACCTATGATAGTCGCTAACGGCGTGCGTAAATCATGTGAAACCGAGAGTAGGATATTGTTTCTAAGCTGAGCTTGTTTTAACTCATTTTTCTGACGTTGATAATGCTCTGCCAATTGACTTGCTGTCAGTGCGACGATGACAAATACCAGAAGATTCACTATATCGTCCATATGAAACATCTGTAATGAATAACGCGGAGTTGTGAATAATAAATTGAAACTCACGGCTTCGAAGATAGCAGCAAAATAAGCAAACTTCGCGTTACACCGTAAGGCCACTACCACCACGGCTAATTGTAAAATAAGCAGTACCGCAATCGTTGCACCGAACAGCAGATCAATGATAATGCTACTTAATAGCGCACTCATTAATATAACGAATGTGAAGAACATGAGGTTAGAACGCCAATACTTGTACATCATACAAACAGGCCATAAAGAATGATTTGTAAATACTTTAGCAAATTAGTGCCAGTGGTTCGCGTAAAGAAAGCGTAAAATTAGTGATTATTTATGATGTAAATCTAATAGTTAAATACGTAAAAAGGTTGTTACTCGGCAATTAGTTATCGTTAATCGATAGCTAATTGTTGAAATGTACTTATCTTTGCCTTAATATCCAGTTATCAATTCAACAGGATTACTAATTATGTCCAAGATTCAAAAGCAAAGCCGTCGTGCACGGATATTTTTTCAAAGCCTTTTTGTGCTAACTCCAATAGCGGTATGTTATTACTGGCTAACGGTTGAAACGTCATATGATTTTCTTACATCATTCGGTATTATTCAGGTCACTCACAACATTGACAGTTACACACAATTACCGCTAACGTTAACAACGCGAATATTAGCCACCATCGCCAGCTTATTTTTATGCAGCATCATTATGTATGCACTTAAGGTACTGATTAATTTATTCCGCAGTTACGAACGTAATGAGATTTTCACACTTGATAATGTGATGAGTTATCAAAAGTTAGGTTATAGTTTATTCTATTGGGTTGGTGCTTCTGTGGTTTACGGTGCATTGATGTCGGTTATCTTGTCGTTTAATAATGCTCCGGGTGATCGCATACTGGCAATTGGATTTGTCGGGGTGGATTTTTTAACATTAGTACTTGGCTTTATTATCTTGATTATTTCATGGGTGATGAAGGAAGGTTATATTCTTGCTGATGAAAATAGCCATACAGTTTAAGGAGGCGAGATGACGATTTGTATTAATTTAGATGTAATGATGGCCAAGCGAAAAATGCGCCTAAAAAATCTGGCGCAAGAAGTTGGCATTACAGAAGCAAACCTCTCGATTTTAAAAAACGGCAAAGCGAAAGCGGTTCGGTTATCGACACTGGATAAACTTTGTGAAGTACTTGAATGCCAGCCTGGTGACATTCTAGAGTTTAAAGTTAATAGTGACCTTAACTGTAATGATAATACGCGTTAATTTTAGAACCTATACTTACGAGATTACCTCTTAATTTATCTTTGTTAACTTGGTTTGTGGGTATTTGGCCTACAAACCAAGAATTCCTTTCCGTTTGTCTCTGTTATGCTTGCTATCAAATCATCGGTACAATTGAAAGTACCAGTAATCCCGCCATGCTGTAGTTAAAAACCTTAATTTTTGCTGGCGCTTGTAAGATCCCCTGCAGTTGTTTTCCGGCTGTTGTCCATAGGCTAACGGAAGGCACGTTTACAAGACCAAATATCAGCGATACCAGTAAGATATCTCGCAGTTCTGCAGAGGCTGCATAAACACTGATAGCGGTTAATGCCATTGTCCATGCTTTCGGGTTAACCCATTGAAAACTGGCGGCTGATAGGAAAGACATTGGTTTGTAGTCAGATGCGTCGTTTGTCATTGGTTTGCTTTTGGCGATCTTAACTGCTAAATACAGCAGATAAAGCATGCTAGCGATGCGTAAACTTTGCTGCATGATAGGGTAAGCGGTGAATAGTTCTATTAAGCCAAAACCAACCAACACAACCATCAAACTAAAGCCAAGTGTAATACCTAGCATATGAGGAATTGTACGTATAAAGCCAACATTAGCCCCAGAGGTCATTAGCATAATATTGTTTGGTCCTGGTGATATGCTTGAAACAATTGAAAAAGTTATTAGTGGTATAAGTTGTTGATATTCCATGTGTATCCATATTTCAGTTTCGATTTGTAGTTGTGTTTTAAGTGAATGCGAGGTAAATTTTGTGTCTATATTTGCTCTTATTAAAGAAAGTTCACAAGGAATGTTCGCTATGGATAGGTTTGACGAAAGAATATTGCGTGAGCTTAAATTGAATGGCAGATTGTCTAATGTTGAGCTTGCAGAAAGGATCGGATTATCGGCTTCTGCGACATTACGTCGTGTGCAAGAACTGGAACGCACTGATATTATTCAGGGCTATCGTGCCATATTCAACGCTAAAAAATTGGGTATCGGTTTTATTGCTTATGTAACGATTAGTTTGTCGAGCCACAGCAATAAATCTCAACGCGGTTTTGAAGAGCAGATCATGGACGTGGAGCAGGTGACTGAGTGCCACAATGTTACTGGTGCCAATGAGTATCTTCTGCGAGTCGAGACTACTGATCTGACCGCTTACAAACGCTTTCATTCTGATGTACTCGGCGAGATCCCACAGGTAAATTCAATCACAACGCTGGTGGTGATGGAAACACCGAAAGATGAACGGACGTAGCGTTTAACTCTAATCCCATTTCTATTAAGCCGTTTGATTCAGTGAGCACTTTGAAGCCAAAACGGCAGTATAGGTTTGATGCCGGATTCTCTGCAAATACGCGAAGCTTAATCCATATATCATTACGCGTATTGGCATACTCAACAATATAGCTTAGGCATTGTTTTCCAATTCCTAAGCCTTGGTATTCAGGTTCAATTTGTACATCTCGGATGTAACAATTTGAATCACCAAAGGATAGGCGTAAGACGCCAACACGTTTAGCGTTAAAATATACCTCTTTATTTTCAAACACGTGCCAATTGGCAGCAAAAAGCGCGGGATCCCATGTTAGGTTTCTTGCCTTATAATATACTTTCATATTTTCTTGAGTTAGTTGTGAAGCATATCCGCTCGATTCCGCTTTCCGAATATCAATGTTCATTAAACTTCCTTTTTAAATTGTTATTGGTCTGCTAACTGTATCTTTCTTAACAAGTTTGCTAACTGCGCTTGCTCTTGGTTGCTAAGTACGCTGAGCATGTTGTCCATGTTAGCAACATGCGCATTCAATGCTGTGTCTACCAACTCAATTCCCTTTTTAGTCAGAGTTACCTTACAGCTGCGTCGGTCTTGCTCGCTGGCAATGCGTTGGACAAATCCATTTTTTACTAAGTGTTCAATACGCATGCTGACCGCCCCAGAGGAGAGCATAAGGGTATGATATAACTCTGTTGGGGTAACCGCTGTATTGCTGCGACGTATGGTGGCTAAAATATCAAACTCGATGCCGCTTAATTCATATTCTTTAAAAACAGGATCTAACTTTTTCTTCCATGCATCATTGGTTTGACGTAATCGCCCGATAATCCCCATTGCAGAGCAATCCAGATCGGGCCTAACTGTTAACCACTGTTCAAGGATTTTATCGACTTTGTCTGATGGCATTTTTATCTCTTAAATAAATATCTTTTCAAAAAGATACTTGATTTAAAGAACTTTTTCCATTACTTTTTAAAAAGTATCTTTTTGAAAAGATACTTTGTGAAATCTTAATAATTACAATGAAGGTGAATGATGAATAGGATTCAGCAAATTAAGACAATAGCATTAACCGCAATTGCGCCCATCGTTTGGGGGAGTACTTATATCGTGACAACAGAAGCGTTACCACCAGAAAGTCCGCTTATTGCTTCAACCATCCGTGCACTTCCCGCAGGGATATTACTAGTGCTAATTAGCCGGACAAAGCCTACTGGGATTTGGTGGTTACGTTTGGCTACGCTCGGTTTTCTGAACATAGGTTTATTTTTCTATTGCTTGTTTTTTGCGGCAACCTACCTACCGGGTGGCATGGCGTCGATGGTCATGTCTAGTCAGCCAGTGATTATTATGATCTTAAGTTGGTACTTACTGGGTGCAAGTTTTTCTTCACAACAAATGCTCGCCTGCGGATTTGGTATTTTTGGAGTGAGCCTGCTGGTGCTAAATAGCTCTGCGGAACTAAATATTGAAGGTGTGTTGATTGCCATTCTTGGCACCATAAGCATGGGGTTAGGTGTCGTACTGACAAAAAAATGGGGACGTCCAACGGGGATGACAATGCTTGGATTTACGGGGTGGCAGCTATTATTTGGCGGTATAATTCTGTTACCTGTTTCACTTTGGTTGGAAGGTGTTCCAACCCAACTGACGCCAACCAACTACTTTGGTTATGGGTATTTAAGCCTTGTTGGTAGCATTTTAGGTTACTTTCTCTGGTTTCGTGGTATCGAAAAACTACCACCCGTGTCGGTTTCTTTTATCGGCTTTTTAAGCTGTGTTTCGGCCTGTTTCCTTGGTTATCTCATCCTAGATCAAACGCTGACTTGGCCTCAATTTATAGGTGCTTCAGCCATTTTGTTTTCAATCGTGCTGGCTGCGCCTCGGCCATCCGCACAAACCAATTACTTAGCACAATTTCAAACTGTAAAACGGAGTTAATATGAAGCTTACTATAGTATCTGGAAGTCAAAGAGCGAATTCTCAAAGCCTGAGTGTTGCCTATTACCTACAAACATTGGCTGACCGCCATTTTGATGAGGTAACTGTTCTCGATTTACATCAACTGGAGCTGCCATTTTGGAATGAGGGAGTATGGCAAGACGATGAGGAGTGGAAACCATGGGAACCTATTTCGCAAACGCTCAAGCAATCGGACGCGTTCATTTTTATTACGCCTGAATGGCATGGAATGGCAACGCCTGCATTAAAAAATTTTTTGATGCTAGCTACTGACGAGGAATTAGCTCACAAGGCCGCGCTGCTGGTGGGCGTTTCTGCAAGTGTTAATGGTGTTTACCCGATTAGTGAATTACGAATGACGGGAAACAAAAACAACCATGTATGTTTTCTGCCTGATCATCTTATATTTCGGCACTGCGATGATGTTCTGATATCTGAGAATGAATGTACTGACCAGAATTTGCATGATCGCAGCGAGTATACGGTAGCGTTGCTTGCCGCTTATGCTAATGCGCTTGCGCCTGTGCACCGCGATATGGTCAATGTGGGGAAACCGTTCCGCTATGGCATGTAGCCTCATATCTCATTTAATAAGGCGTTGACTGTTGCTAGTCAGCGTCTCTTTGCTTAACCATTAAGGAATAAATTAACATCATGCGGGTAAATTACTGCCTCATATACCTGCGGAACAATTCCCCGCACATGCCTTAGCTTGCGAGTTATATAAAGTAGCCAGTACTTCGTCACTTTACTGCGTTACTTAAAGAGGTTGATACAGTCAGAAAATTAAAAAAGTAGACTCTAGAACGCTAGAAGAAGTTTAGTCAGCACTAACCTAAAGTTAACAAAAAGCGCCACCTATTTCTTATTTACAGTGATTTGGTGGCGTTTTTTATTCATGTATCACGAAGAATGGTCGATACCCTACTTTGTGTAATTAATGGATTATTCAGAGCATTCTCGTAATTATGGAATGATAAGTAGAGAGTTAAGGATGTAATTTAGGATATGTAATTAATTTAAAGCATATTCTAATCTTGTTAAATACTGTTGAGGCGTAGATTCTCTCAGCTGTTAATCTCTGATCAATCTAATTGTGGAATAAAAACAATGATAAAAAATTTAGGATTTAAAAGACTCATCATATTATCGGTAGTAATCTTATTGACCGCTATTTTACTTGTTTCAAACATAATTTCTTACAATATAATTAAATCTAAAACCATTGAAGATGTAAACCTGCTGTCGAGTTCAATCGTAAGCTACGAAGCTAACAAAATTGAAGATTGGTTTACAACAAAAACAGATGCGCTTAATGCCATCAGTCAAAAATACAAGTCGAATGGCCTAGGTGATGATTACGTCACAATCGCGCGACTAATGAAGGAAACCAGTGGTTTTGCTAGTGTCTTTTTCGCATTTGATGATGGTGTCACGTATTCTACAGCTCAAAATGCAGACTGGGTTAATGGCGTTGCGATTATAGAACGTTACGATGCGCGTAAACGCCCTTGGTATACCAAAGGTAAGAACACTGCAACGCTAGATGTGACGGATGTTTATAATGCTAGGAGTACCGGTCTTCCAGTTATTTCAGTCGTGCGTAATATCGGTAATGGTGTGCTGTTAGGTAATATTGGTTTAGAAATTCTTGAAGAAACAGTTAAAAATGTTAATTACCCTGGTTCTGCGACAGCTATTATGGATAGCGATGGTAATGCATTAGCATCCAATTCACTTATATTGAAAACGGGGGTTAATTTTTCTGATATCGGCATGAGTGATGTTAAAACCGGCATGCTAAGCGAAAGAGCACATACTACAGCTTATACTTTAGATGGTGTCGATAAGTTAGCCTTTACTCAAGAAATTACACTCGTAAATGGCAAGCGATGGTACTTATTCATTGGTGTTGATAAGTCAGTCGCTTATGCAGAAGTCGATGAAGCGTTAGAGAGTGCTGTTGTGGTCTCTGCTATTATGCTC
This sequence comes from Moritella viscosa, assembly GCF_900120065.1. Classification (NCBI taxonomy): domain Bacteria; kingdom Pseudomonadati; phylum Pseudomonadota; class Gammaproteobacteria; order Alteromonadales; family Moritellaceae; genus Moritella; species Moritella viscosa. The sequence continues at coordinate 75,225 of NZ_FPLG01000156.1, read as the reverse complement.
GCAATTGGCCTATTCTTGACTATTTTCGTATTGAATATTGTTTACCGTCCAATTGTATCATTGAAAGCAGTTGTCATGGATTTATCGAAAGGTAATGGCGATTTAACGCGTCGTTTACCGGTTGAAAGTAACGATGATTTAGGTGATATTTCGGGCGGTATTAATGCCTTCATTAAGAACCTACAAACCTTAATGCTTGAGATCGATAACTCTTCACAGCATATTTCTGAAAGTGTGGGAAAGCTAGAGCAGCAAGCGACAAGCAATAACCAAGTATTAGATGCTCACTCAATTGAAACAGACCAAATTGCAGCAGCAGTAGAAGAAATGAGTGCAACGGCGAATGATGTTGCCAGTAATGCTGAGGAAGCGTCGCAATTTACAGATGCAATGAATAAGCAGGTCAGTACGTCGAAAGTGACGGTTACATCAACCACATCGACAGTCTCTAAGCTGGTTGAAGATGTAGAAAGTTCATCAAAAAGTATCCAAGACATTGAGAAGGATACGCAAGCCATCACTAAAGTACTTAATGTGATTGGTGAGATTGCAGAACAAACAAATCTACTTGCGCTTAACGCGGCAATTGAAGCTGCGCGAGCGGGTGAGCAAGGTCGGGGTTTTGCTGTCGTTGCTGATGAAGTTCGTGCGCTAGCGGCAAGAACACAAGTGAGCACGGCTGAAATCAAAGAGACGCTAGATGCATTAACTGCTGGTTCGAGCTCTGCGATTTTAGCGATGAATATGACACAAACGACTTGCCAACAGGCGGCAGAAAGTACGTATACGGTAGCTGAAGATTTGGATCATATCGCTAAATCTGTAACGAAAATTAATGATTTAAACACGCAAATTGCAACTGCGGCTGAGGAACAAAGTAGTGTCTCTCATGAAGTGACTCGTAACATGACTGCGATCCGTGAAATGGCGCAAGAGCTAGCCATAAACGGTCAATCTACTGCTCAAGAGTCGGTAAATGTTGCAGTCGCTAATGAGCAACTGAAATCAATTGTGGCTCAATTTAAACTGAAATAATCTAGTTCAGATTGACTTCATTGAATAAAAAGCCATTAAGCATTAATGTTTAATGGCTTTTTTATTCACTTAGGGTTTTTAACCTATAACTATTTGACCTAATACATAGCCAACAAAACAAGCTGAAATAACGCCGATTAAGCCCACCGACATAAACGAATGGTTAAAATAGTACTTACCAATTTTCGTTGTGCCTGAATTATCAAAGTTTACCGTGGCAATATCTGATGGGTAGTTAGGAATAAAGAAATAACCATATACTGCAGGCATTAAACCTATCACTAACGCAGGTTCGAGTCCTAGCGCCAAACCGACGGGTAACATCATTCGAGCCGTTGCCGCTTGTGAGTTAACCACAACTGAGACGATAAACAGTGATAATGCAAACGTCCAAGGGTGTAGCGTTACCATATCAACAATACTGGCTTTGAATTGCGGCATCGCGTATTGGAAGTAAGTATCAGACATCCATGCAATACCAAAGATAGCAATTGCTGCGACCATACCTGACTTGAAAACGACGCCATTCGGGACATCGCGCGGTTCGGTTTTGGTTGCGAGTAAAATAACACCACCAAACGCCAGCATCATCATTTGTATTACAACCGACATTTTGATTGGTGCTGCGCCGTCGGTGATAGTCCTAATGTCAGGAAACATAGCGATTACCACGATAGAGACGATCGCACCTAAAAAGATAAGTACTGCATTCCGTGCTTTGGCTGGTAGCGCTTCGTCTAAAGAAGTTGAGGTGGTATTTAAGATTTTTTCACGCCAGATAGGATCTTTTAAGCGTGCTTGGTATTCATCATCATCCTCTAATTCTTTACCTCGATGTAAACTATATAGTGCTAGCATTAATGTACCGAATAAAGTGGAAGGCACTGTGACCATTAAAATTGAAACGAGGGTGATAGAGCTATCTATATCCACTAATTGGGCTAAATAAAACACTACTGCAGCAGAAAGAGGAGAAGCTGTGATTGCGATTTGGGATGCTACTGATGCTGCAGCCATCGGGCGTTCAGGACGAATGCCATTTTTAAGTGCAACATCACCAATGATAGGCATAATTGAATAAACAGCATGCCCTGTACCAAGCAAAAATGTCATTGTATAGGTAACAAAAGGGGCTATGAGTGTTACGCGTTTAGGATTTTTTCTTAAAATACGTTCTGCAATTTGTAGCATATACTTAAGCCCGCCAGCGGCTTCAAGGACCGATGCACAGGTGACAACAGCTAAGATAATCAGCATAACCGTTACGGGAGGCGACGTTGGTGGCATTTTGAAGATAAATACTTCAACCACCAACCCTATCCCTGATACAACCCCTAAACCTATTCCACCAAATCGGGAACCAATATAGAGAATGATCAATAAAAACAGAAATTCAAAATACAGCATAACACCACCTTTAGTATAACTTTGTGGGTGGTATTTTATCGTGTAACGAATAACGCTAAATTGAGCTATTTCGCATATTGAATAGAAGATAAAGACTATTTAATGGTGATTTGATATGGAATAATATTTTGATAAGTAATGTAATTACCACACAATAATGTGAGCAGTAATCAAATTAGCTGGCATAGCAGCACACCATCAAGCGGCAGGATTTATCGAAGGTTAGAGCTGAGTTAGCTGGAAACCTTGATTGGTGATGCTGGTGGGATTATTATAGGATGGTTAGCGATTACTTAATCAACCGCTAGCAGAGCAGACTACATTTATAGACATAGTATAAAAACAGTATAGAAAGGTTATAATTGCGTAGTTACAACGAACTGTGTCATGACAGCGTTGCACATAATTAGGAAATTGACATGTTTTTGCTAAATAATATACATAATAAAAATTACAAAAAATGCTATCCACAAGAATCAGATGTTATATTTGATATCTCGGAAAAGCAACTAGGGAATGTTAAAAATGCAGCCTGGAAAGAACTTCGAGAAGGAAGTATCGTTTGTGTAGTCACAAGCACAAGAAAGGTAAGTACTTTTTGTAAGGTGACTGCAATTAAAGGCCTTGGAGATAATGACCCTGATTGTGGCGAAACATTTATTTTATTCGGCGTTGTAATCGCAAAACTAACGCCTGAAAGTAATATGGGGTTACTGCTTAGTAAGTTTAGTGTGAAGCATCAGTATCTTAGCAATAATAAATTTAGCATTGGCTCTAATGTTGCTGAACTGGGCTCAGTGTTAGACTCCCTACAAGTCAAAACCAGACGCGGTATTAAAAGCGTTGGTGAGCTCAAAGTAAACGCATAATAAATGTGTCAAGTTTGACGTTCGTACAAGGGCGTTACTTGACCTAAGTCTCTAATCTATCATCATATGCTACCCATGTTGATATACATTGCGTTAGATCATTGCGCCCATTCTTGGTTAGCAGAACAATAGCTGTATTGGCAATCTGATCAATGATGGATGATATGACAGATAAAAAGCTTATCCGTATTCTGCAAGCCTTTATTGCTATTGGTATCTCGCTCATCTTATTGGGCCATTATCTATTATCGTACACGGATTTTACTGAGCGGTATGGCGTGATGGGCATTATGATTTGTGCGGGCTGTATTGCTTTGGGGTTTGCTTGCTCGTTACCCACAAAAATGTATCTGACCTTTGTGCTTGTTAAACGTGAAAATGAACAAACAATAAAGGCGAGACAATAATGAGATTATCTCCCCCAAATATGCACTCGCCTTTATTATTCTTAAATAAACTGTATTAATTTAACTTAAAACGAGCAACTAACGCAGCAAGTGTATCGTTTTCATCGGTAAGGCTCTGCACACTTATCTTTGTTTCTTGACCGTTTTTACTTAACACTTGCACCATTTCTTGGATGGTATGCATATTACGTGTTATTTCTTCAGTCACAGAGCTCTGCTCTTCAGACGCTGTTGCAATTTGCGTGCTTAAATCATTAATTTCAACGATCGACCCAGTCATACTATCTAGGCTCTCTGTTACTAATGATGTGTTTTCTGCCACTTTTTGACAACTCTCTGTTGTATTATTCATTGAGGTGACGGCAGAGTCGGCTCGAACAGTCAGACTTTGTAACATATCATTAATTTTAGCTGTACTATCTTGGGTTAAGGCCGCTAAAGAACGTACTTCATCTGCAACAACGGCAAAACCACGTCCTTGCTCACCAGCTCTTGCGGCTTCAATTGCAGCATTCAATGCTAACAAATTCGTTTGGTCCGCAATGCCCCCAATGACTTCTAATACCGTTGTAATATTTTTCGTACTTTCATTCATCGCATGGATACTTTTTGCCGTATCATCCATCTCAGTTACTAAGGACATCACGCTATTTGATGCCTCGATAACCGTTACTTTGGATGCTTGTGCGTCATCATTGGCAACTTGTGTACTCGTTGCTGTTTGAAGTGCATTTTGGGCAACAATGTCTGCGGTTGAACTCATTTCGGTAATAGCTGTTACTGCTAATTCTGTTTCTGCACTGTGATTATCCAGCGCTTGTGTATTACGCTCAGACTGTGAATGAATATCATGAATACCACGTGTAATATTTTTTGACGCGCCGGAAATCTCTAACATCATTGATTGTAAGTAACCAATAAAATTATTCACCGAATGGCTAATATCGGCGACCTCATCATTCCCCTTAATTACTAATCTCGAGGTCAGATCTGCTTCACCGGTCGATAAATTATCAATACTTAATTTCAGCACGAGTAATTCACGAATAATACGGTTGATAATCCAAAGTGAAAGTGCAATAGCAAGAATGAAAAGTACAGTCGCGAATTTGAAGCTCTTTATAATTTCAGTATCGAAAATATCAGCTGTTGCTGTCGTTAAACTATCTTCAATTGTTAATATTTCACTCTCATAAGTACCAGTACCTAGTGACCAGCCCCAATCAGGGAAGATGTTACGTACATACAGGATCTTATTTTCTACTTTATTCGTTTCTTCATTTTTAAATGCCGCAGATATAAAAATCTCAGACTTATTTTGAAGACTGCTTGCTGCATTACGGGTAAAATCCGCAGTCGTACCGATTAACTTCGCGTCTGGGTGCATAAGGATTTTACCGTTTGCATCTTGAATCCAAAAGTAGCCATCTTTACCATACTGAGTAAGACTGACCGCATTCAATGCCATATCAATTTTGCTTTGTTTTAATCGGCTAGTATATTCACCTGTCGCAACAACAAGGTTTAGCGGCTCAAAATAGAAAGATGCCGACATTTTTTCTTCAACTTTCTCTGATGCAGGGTTTAGAAAGTAATATTGGCTATAACCCACAGTTGATCTCTTAGCACTATTGATAATATCTCGAGCGTAGTAATTGCCTTTTTTATCTTGTGAATTATAGCTCGACGTTCCAATAATCCGATGGTTTGCACCATTTGCCATGTTTTCAAATGAATCCGCATCATAAGCAAAAATGTAACGTCCACCATTCCAACGATAGTTATCTATAAATGCGTAGATATTTGCTTTTGCATCTTCGTCCGATGGGGAGTCTGTATACATACCAGCAATTGTTTTTTTGAATGTTAAGATCTCAGTGCGGAGTTCCTGCCTAATATTATTGGCGGAAGACGATTCATATAAATTGGCTAAAGAGAGGCTAAGGTTGTCGGTTTGACCCTGTAAGTTATTTTTTATTAAGCTCTCGACTTTCGTACGAATGTTAACTTTCTCTGCCTCTAGTACTGTCTTTTCTGTCATGAAAATACTGGTAATAAAGAATCCATTAACAAGTAATAGCATTATGCAAATTGTAAGCGTTAATTTTATTTTGATTGTTATTTTCATTAGACTCAATTTCGGAAAGGAGTGATTTAATATAAATCACTGAGATTACTGAAAAATAACATATAATCCACATTTTTCAATATCTTTATTAAACTTTAACGAGATAGATTTTAACAGTATGTCTCACTGATTTTTTCATCAATAACAATTAAACAACTAAATTAGTTATACATATCAACATGAAAGCAGACGTTAAGTTTTAAAATGCGTATCCAAAATGCGCAATTTGAATGTAATAAATCGATATTTAATATTGTGCTGAATATTTGTTCATTTATATTTATATCTTATTTTTCATTGAGCTTGTAGGTATTGAACGCGGGAAACTTATGGGTAGTCAGTTCAAACAGAAATACACCACCAGTGGTAGATTTACCAAAGATGGTGTGCTGATTTATCAGAATCGATTGTTATTGTTGTTGCGGTCTGTTAGTCAGTCGAAGGGTTTTACTTGGGTCCAGATAGACGCGAATAAATTGGTTCATGTCTGCAACCGAAATACTGTTAAATATCGCAGGTGCATTTTCTGTTGAGCCTAATGCATAATTAAACAAATGGTCACGGTGTAACAGCCATTGTTTACTTGGTGATTCAGTGAGTGAATAAGCCAGATCTTGCGCTATTATTTTCTTGTTTTCGTCCAGTTGTGCTTGTGTGATGCCGTTAGTCAGTAAGTCATCAATGATGTCATCAACAACCTGTTGAGTTGTTTCGATATCTTCAACTTTAGTCATTAACTCAATCATTACTTCGGTAAATGCAAGGCCTGCAGCTTGGTCGCGAACCCTGACTGAAGGAGAGTAAGTTAATGATAATTGTTCTCTGACGATCTTAGTCAGTGTTTGGCTAATCATAGCCTGCATTAATTCGGCCTGATAAACTGCTTTAATACTTTGGTTTGGAGTATCGGTGACAGTATAAAACAGTACCTGGCCATTATTTTGCGGGTTCGTTGTTTCATTCAGTTCAGTTGCCTTGGCGATTAACGATTGGGTAGGGTGGTTAAATGTATTGTTTTTACCCTTAGGTAGCGTCGCAACATATTGTAGTATAAGCGGTTTTAACTGCGCAGTATCAAAGTCACCGACGATAGTTAGTTTATAGCCGTTAGCGTTATTAAACAGTGTTTGATAAAGATCTTCAATATCAGTCTGTTGTACAGCGGCTAATTCCTGCACCGAAATTTGTTCCTGCTGAGGATTATGAGGGAATAGAATTTCGCCTGCTTTTATCCATGTTTTGGTTTCTGGTAACGCGAGGGTATTTTGTTGGTCTTCAATGGTGCTTTTCTTCTCTAGGGAAAATTGATGAGCATTTACTGTCGCGCTGGTCACGCTACTGTATAGCATTGAGAACAGCAGCTCCAAGCTCTCTGGCTCATTAATCGAGTACATATTGAAACCATGACTGTTGGCATTAATAATGGGCATTATGTCGATACGTTCTTGGTTAAATTTTTGCTGTATTGTTTGCGCTGATAATCCTTCTAAACCGCTATTTAAATAACTATTAATTAACAGGTAACTCGCAGCGCGCTGTTGCTTGGTAAATGCACTGATACCGCCGGGGGCTGTGAATTTAATATGCACTGAGTTTTTAATGCTGTTATCTGGCTGTAAAACAACACTCACACCATTACTTAATTGCCACTGGGTTAACTGTTGTTCAGCATCAAAACGTTCACTGCTAATCTGACTTTTTCCAACACTATTTTTAACGATTGGTAAGGTTAATGTTTCAATGTTAATGGCAATATTGTCAACCGATCGATTAATGACATTGGCAAACATTTTATCTGCCGCTAACAAATCAGGCTTGTCTGCTTGATAAGGCGTAGCGAAGGTCATTTTACGTGGGCTGTTAATAAGCACATTGGCGAGCTGATTAAGTTCTTCAAGACTTACTGTACTCAGTAATAACAGATAAGCCTGCTGCTCAATATCCAGTGTGAATTCAATATTTCCGGTTGACCAAGCAGCCATCGTCCCTTCAGCTAATTGCATCGCGTCTTGATTGATATAGCGATTGTTGAGCTGAGCTTGATCTGATTTTATCTGTGCTAGTTGTAGGTCAAATTCAGCTTGACTAAAACCGTGTTGCTGGATACGTGCTAGTTCTTGAGCAATAAATTTAACGGCCTGTTGGTTTTCATTTTTTTGATGATTCACCGTGATGTTCTTAACCGCTTTATCTCCTAATAATGGATCATGGAAAATACCAACATAACTAAAGGGTTCTTCACGTTGGCCGTTGGCTGCATTTAAACGGTAATTGAATAGCATACTTAACATATCGAGCTTGAGTGCTTGACTGAGATCTAGGCTGTTGGTAATTTTCAATTCAGGGACTTCGAAGAGCAGGTCCGTTTGTGAAAAATTAATCACTTTGCTGCTATAAGTCTGAGTCTTTGTGTTCAATGCGGGGGCGGTTAATACCTGTTGCTTGTTGTCGTGTGATGATTTATCGATTGTGGCAAACAATTCTGTGATTAATTGAGCCGTATTCTTACTATCCACATTACCCGTTATTAGCAATCTTGCATTATTTGGACGATACCAATCTTTGTAAAAAGCGTTAACAGAGGCAACAGTACTATTTTTAATGCTATCAATAGTACCGATTGGTAAGCGATTTTCGTATTCACTGTCTTTGATATAGTCACTAAACAATGCATAACTATAAGATTGTTCTTGTTGTGTGCTTAGGTGATATTCGTTTTCGACAATGCCTTTCTCTTTATCTAATTCACCTTGTTCTAATGTTATATCAGTTAAAATATCGCGGAAATACAACAGCACATCAGCGAGTAACTGAGGGTTAGATTTAGGGATAGACAGTGTGTAAACGGTTTTTTCAAACGAGGTATAGGCATTAATATCATTACCCACGATTAGTCCTGATTTTTCAAACAGCTCATCAATTTTTAGTTTGGGGAAGTGTTTCGTGCCATTAAAGGCCATGTGCTCAAGTAAATGCGCATAGCCTGATTGTGCATCTGTTTCACTTAACGACCCAGAGTTTATCATTAAGCGTAACTCAATTTTATTTGAACTTTCTTGCTTAGAATGAATGGCATAAAAGAAACCATTATCAAACGTATCACTGCTCACTGTCGCAATTGCGTCAGTTTGGTGGGGGTTACTGGCACAGCTAGACAGCGCAAATAGGGCAAAAGAAATCAGTAATAATTTTCTAAAGAACGTCATGGTCAAAATAACTCGTCAATAATTTAGGGTAACAGAGGTACATACAGCCTTAGGCTTGTTATGGACTTGGAGCGTTGCAACGGTAAAATTGCTAGATGAAAACCGTAGATGATAGAAATACTATGATATACATTTGAATTATAAACATTTTTATAGTTGCGAAGTTATCTTATAAGAACAGGCAGTGAAGCAGTATAAAATAGTGTATTTTCCCCTCAACAGTGTGACTTACGTTTAACAATTACAATTAGTTACAAATAAGCATAACTTAAGTGGTACTTTTAATACTGGCATATTTTTCAGGCCAAACATTCTGTATCTCAGGCAAACCCAGGCATTTATAGTACGCCTTTAAGCCTCCTTGGAAATCAAGCGTCTGCCTGTGGTGAAACATAGGTGTCATTATACTTTTTGGATGGTTTTAAGGTTGTATGAATTTTTATTTTGTAATCAATTCACCAAAGCCATCGCTTAATATTTCTAGACTAAAAAGAATAGGGCGATGACTTAAGTTGAACTGAGGTTAGCGATCTGACAACAGGTCAGGATTATTCACTAAGTTTCTCACTCCATGTGCATAGTGTTCGTCAAAAATATTGTTTTTTAGCCACTTACCTACGCTATTTATGCTCACCTTCATTACTTGTGGACGTACGCTCCAACTCACTTGAAAAGGAGAGCCTATTTCGTTATAACTAGGTCCAGTTGTTGAACCAGCATACTGTACTGGAATACCCGTATGACTTGGAATATTGACTGCTTGATTAACACCATTGGTCATACCTAGCTTAGTTAACTTAATAAAATTGGTCGCTTTTGGATCGTTAACAAGTACGTAAACTTGCGTTTCGACTCTAAGTTGTGGGTTTTTATTTGTATCACTGAAACATGAGCTTAAAGTTGGACCAGGGCTCACCTGAGCAGTTGAATAGACATAGTGAGCTTCAATTGTATCGCCAGGGTATAAACTACCGTGCTGACTTGCACCGACTTCATATTTAAGTGGAGATAATTCTTGTTGGGTTAATATACCTGAGTATTTATAACCGCTTTGATAGCCTTGACCGTCTCCGTTACCTGCATATTGAGTAAATTCCCCGCCTTTATGCTCTGCATTTTTATGAACATGGATATTACAGAGGTTCATTTTTGTGTATTCAGGCGCTTGTGAAAATACTTGTTTGTTTCGGCCTTTTATTAAATCTATATCACGTGGAGACTGGGGGCCGAAGCCTTTCCCCTGAGTATTTGCAGCCAGAGTAGTCCTTTGTTCTTGTATCTGTTTATCTGATATATGATAAATAATACTTTGATCAGAACCTGCATTGGCAAAAAATGGAGCTAATGAAGCTATGGTATATAATACTAATATCTTGTTATTCATGTTTATCCTTTTACTAATAAAAAGTTAAAATATACAAAAATAATTTGTCTGCATAACGAAGAGTATTAATATATATCTCAAAGAGGTTTTAAGATATCGGACAAGCTTGAATACTCAGTTCTAAAGCTATGCGTCAGCACCATTATACCTTGATATGATTCTGGTGCTAAATATTAGTGTATTCCTCAGACCAAACATTATGTATTTCAGGCCAACCCCAGACATTTATCGACACACCTTTGAGCACCCCTTGAAAATATAAGGTCTGCCTGTGATGCAGCATGGGTATCATCCAGTGCTCAGTAATCATTGCCGTGCTAATCGATTCCAACTCGGTAAGATAATGGGTTAATGGTTGTTGTTGGCGGATGTTGATTAATTTAGTTTGCAACCAGTCTCTGGCGTCAACAGAAAGACTGTGATTTAGAACCGCATTCGATAACATCCAGTGGAATACCGACGTTGGCAGGTTGTCGTCTAAATCCAAACTTATCAATATAAGGTCTTCCATTAGTGTATTGGCACTGGCCTTTTGCAGTAACTCCTCAAAGGAATAGACGTTAATTTCGCATTCAAATCCCGCTTGTTCAAGTAACACCGTCATCGCCTGTGCACATTCCTTTAAGGTATGGTGCTCGAATATTGCGATCGTCAGTTTGCTTGGCAAAGGCTGCGCTGTTGTGCCTGTCGACGTTATTTTTAACCAATTGGAAAGCAGATTGTATGCTGGAATGGCTTCAATCGGGTTGGTTGACTTACTTAATTCTGCCATTAATTTATCAGCCGCAAGCAGTTGGCTAAGGTATTTACGCTGTAATAATGAAAGCTGAGTTTTATTGTTTATCATCGCCAGCAGGCAGCCATATTCTATTCTGCTTTTTTGATCGCTTTCAATGGCCTGATCATTACTTGAAGTCCCCTGTTGAAGACTGCCGATTTCTTGCTCAGGGCTATTTTCCTGTTCAAGACTGTTAATGTCTCGCTCAAGGCTGCTAATTGCATAATTTGAACGGATCTGACTGGTTTTATGTACCACGTTTGCCTGTATTTCCCTGATACACGAAGGACTGATTTGTGGTGACGCTACTTGCCAAATAGTGACGGTATCGGTAAGTGCGCGATGGCCATAATAGTTGTCGTATGCCTGCAATCGCAAATACTGTTGTGTGTGTTCCTGTACCTTAAATGCACCACTACCGACGATAGCCGTGGTCGCGTTAAGCTGAGAGTAAGGTTGAATTGAGTACTTAACATCAGCAACGAGTCCTGCAAACCCAGGGTCTGGTTGATCTAATTGAAAATCGATACAGAGCGGGTTTATCGCTGATATATGGATGACATGTGCCAGTTCAGTTTTGTATGTCGCTAATCGTTTTAGGCGATTAAATAATTCCGCTATCTTATCGGCATTAATGGTACTGCCGTCATGAAAGGTAAGCGCTGGGCGCAGATAGAATCGCCAGCGCTGTAACTCTGCGTTGTAAACCCAGTGGTGGGCTAGTTGGGGGCTGATAACACCGTTCTTATCGCACTGTACTAGGCAGCAATAAACCTGGCGTAACAAGAAACGTTCGCTGTTTCTTAATGCTATATGCGGAAGTAGGGCTGAAAAAGAGCGCGCGTAAGTCAGTTGAATGTGTAATCGACCTTCACGTTGTACCGCGCCAGAGGTGTTTTGCAGCAATAGCCCAAATAACAGTTGATCATGGTCGATAAGCGCCAGTGCTTTCTCGTATTTACCTACGGCGATCATCTGCTGCGCTAGTTCTGCCTTCAGCTCATCGACAGCATAAATGAGATAGAGCCGAGAACGTTGGTTACGGCCTGCTTTTGGTGTCCATTCTAACCAGCGTAAATCACGCATCTCGTTTAATAAGGTGCGGCAATGTCGGGAACTGGTAAACGTTACTTCAGCCACTTCATGCAGGGTGATCGCTATTTCTTGCTTAACACCTAACTTACTTAACCGAGAGAAATACAGCATTTTCTTATCATTGTTCAAAACAGGCACCATATCGTCATCTTGACTTCCTTGTTTAGTGAGGAAATCGGGTAAAAAAGACATTATAGGTAAGATTACGACTTTAACCGGAAGTAAACAATATAATTCAATCTCTTTTTTACTTCCCTTTATTGGGTGATACTTACCTCAGTGCTTAAACAAACAGAGGAATTAACATGCTAGAGATAATCAAGAAAATATTACTAAATACATCAAGTAATGCACTTACTGAGTATTATCAGTCTCGGTTGAAAACAAGTAACAGTGCCGTTGAAGTAGAAGCGATTCTTAGTATTGAGTCGTTAATGACATTTAGTGAGGAAGAAGATCAGCAACGTGACGGGGTTAAATGAGAATCGAACATGTGGCAATTTGGTGCTAAGATCTGGAAGAAATGAAACATTTTTACATGCACTTTTTTAATGCTACAAGTAATGAAAAATACGAAAACCGGACCAAAGGTTTTCGTTCTTATTTTTTGACACTGTCAGGTGGTCCGCGTATCAAGTTGATGCAGATGGATTCGGTTTTAATATCTGCTGCTGATGTATATCCACAGTTCACGGGATTGGCTCATATTGCATTTTCTGTTGGTTCGGAGCTGAAAGTTGATCAAATGGCTGCGACTTTTATCGTCAATGGTTATGAAGTACTGGATGGTCCACGTTGGACTGGTGACGGTTATTATGAATGCGTAGCGCTCGATCCAGAGTGGAATCGAGTTACATAAAGAGTCTAAAAAACGGTCTTGGCTACGTCATGATGAACATTATCACGTAGATTTCAAAGTTTCGTGTAGATGAATACCAATAAATTTCGGCACTTGGACTTGATACAGTTGTCGTATTTTATGCCTACCAATACATACAATAGTACTATTAATTCTACCACCCCCTTCTTGCATGTCAGTATTTTTTACACCTGATAAGCCGATAGCTATATGTCATTTTTAAAATTCACTAAAATTATAAACGCAGCAGTAGGTTGCGGATATTGAAATGATACGTGCTTAAAGTAGTTTGGTGCTGATTTAAATTTCACATCATTCTCAAGTAATATTTTAGGAGATCTGAATATGAAAATTAAAAAGATCGCGAGTTTTTTACGGCGCTCTATTGTTGTCATCAGTTTGTGAGGTATGGCTGCCACTGCTATGGCAACTATCATTGATTTTGAAGATGTTGCTGTTACTCATAATACACACTTAATTGTTAATAGTTTTATAGCCAATGATTTCGTACTTTCCAGAGATGGAAATGGGCATATTGATCTTGGTAATGATGAGGTATTGTATACAAACAACGGCACACAAGTTGCTTTTGTGCATAATGGATCTTTTACCATCAATGTGGATTCTATTTCTGGCGACACGTTTGAGATTTCCGAGTTTGACGGTGCGGAGTTTTGGAGAGACGGAAAGGTAAATGCGAGCGCAATAACGCTCACTGGTGTTACAGACCTAGGGATTAATGTCTCAGAAAATTTTGTGTTGGACGGTATTTTTGATGGTCGTAACGGTGTTGATGACTTTGAGCTATTTACAGTCTCTAATGCCTTTCAAAATTTGGTTCATGCTGAATTTTCTGGCGGTGGAGCAGCCTTCTCTATTGATAACATCATCGGTTATACCGCAAGCGAAGTCCCTGAGCCATCTATCTTGTTTCTTTTAGGTGTTGGCATCGCATTTTTTGTTGCAGGGCGTAGAAAAATAGGCATAACGGATTAACTGATTTTTATTTATTTCAGTTGAATTAAGTTCTGGTTATGCTTCTTACATACAATCAGCGCCAAATTATCGATACTATCTATAGTATATGTCACAATTATCTGGGATAGGGTCTTCTTTACCCTGATTAGTCTCAAGAACAGCAAGCATGGAATTATTTCTGTGCTCTGATGGACACCAATATTCAGCATATTTATCAGGTTTTGATGGGTCGTATTCATGGTAAGAACATGATGCTAGTAAAGTAGTTAATAGGGATATAAATACGTATTTTTGTATACGGACCATTAAAGCTTAACCTAAATAAAGTCATAATTCATGATGATACGTCTGCGTTGTGATCGTGTAAATAATTGAAACGTAAGAGTATGTAATATTTAGCGCTGTTTAATCTATTCAACCATCCATAAACGCAAAAAGACGAGCACAATAATGGACATGCCCATATCAATGCTCGCCTTTGTTAGCTTAAATATGTAGTTCTAGACCTACATATTTAATAACTAATTTATTCTTTACCGAATACGTTATTTTCTTGCTCAAGTACGCGGATAAAGGTAGTACGTTTGCTTAGCTCTTTTAATGACGCTGCGCCAACGTAAGTACAAGTAGAACGAACGCCACCTAGGATATCGAAAATAGTATTTTCGATAGGACCACGGTAAGGTACTTCTACAGTTTTGCCTTCTGAAGCACGGTATTTAGCAACACCACCTGCGTGTTTGTTCATCGCAGTGGTAGAGCTCATGCCATAGAATTTCTTCGTTTTCTTGCCATCAACTTCGCACAGCTCGCCGCCACTTTCGTCGTGACCAGCTAACATACCACCCAACATGACGAAGTCCGCACCGCCGCCGAATGCTTTAGCAACATCACCAGCACAAGAACAACCACCGTCACCAACAACCATGCCACCAAGACCATGTGCAGCATCTGCACATTCGATGATTGCAGACAGTTGTGGGTAACCAACACCTGTTTTAACACGTGTTGTACATACTGAACCTGGGCCGATACCAACTTTGATGATATCTGCGCCAGACAGAATAAGCTCTTCTGTGATTTCACCAGTAACTACGTTACCAGCCATAATCGTTTTAGAAGGGTATGCTTCACGTACTTTACGTACGAAATCAATGAAAAATTCTGAGTAACCATTAGCCACATCGATACAGATAAACTGTAAACGCTCATCTAATGCTAGAACTTGTTGAAGTTTTTCGAAATCTGACTCTGATGTACCAGTAGATACAAAGATATGGTCAAAGATTTCTGGGTTTGCTTCTAGGAACTCTTTCCATTGGGCAACAGTATAATGCTTATGTACAGCTGTTAGCATTTTGTGTGCAGCAAGTTCTTTTGCCGCTTCAAATGTACCTACAGTATCCATGTTTGCAGCAATAACCGGTACACCTGTCCAAGTGTACTTGCTGTTAGGGAAAGTGAATGTACGCTCTAAGCTTACTTGTGAACGACTCTTTAGAGTTGAACGTTTTGGGCGGAAAAGTACATCTTTAAAACCTAGCTTCAATTCTTGTTCTATACGCATGACATCTATCTTCTGTTTGTTTGCACAGGCTCTTATTCTTGCGCTGCAATATATTGCGGGCGCAAGGAAAACCCTAAATGAATGGGTTCATGGATGGTACTGTGCAAAAAATTATAAGGATTTTAGTTTAAGCGGTACAAGCGAATCGTGTGTGCGGGTAAGCCGCGTTTATCCAACGCGCTTATACGGGTAGATACTAGTCCAAGGCTTGTTATCTTGTAAAGGCTTTATTTTGGGCTAAAAAGGCGGATATATTAATTTACTGACCTGAAAGTCAGTATTTATGCGGGTCTAGACGGTGTTTAACTTTTTTAAAATGATGAAAATAATTTTTAAGTGAATAGAGCCATATTTTAAACAGGAGAATCTAATCGCTGGTTAAACAAAAAAGACCAAAACCCCAACGGTATTATAGTGCTTACCGTGAGTGTTTTGGCCAAAGGCTTATTCATTTTAACAACTGCTCACTAGCCGCGACAGACTAGAGAACTGTTTTTTATATAGCGTTTATAGTAACGAGAATAAGTTTTTCACATCATCCAGTTCAGGGATTAATTCCATTTCGCTACCGATGTTATGTTGCTTAGCGAGTTTGTAGATCAAACGTAGTACTGAGTAATCTTCAAGTGCAAAACCTACTGAGTCATACAAGATAGTGCCGTCTGTAGCAACGTTTAGCGTTTTCTCGCCTTTCACAATTTCGTGTAGTTCAGTACAGGTAAAGTCAGGACCCAGTTGTTGGATCTCACCTTCAATGCGTGACTGTGGTAGGTATTCAACAACAATCGTTGCGCTTTCTACTAACTCTTTTTCGATTTCTGTTTTACCAGGACAATCACCGCCAAGACCGTTAATGAATACGTCTTTGCTGATCATGTCTTTGGTTAATACCGTTTGGTATTTCTTATC
The DNA here is from genome assembly GCF_900120065.1 of Moritella viscosa. Taxonomy (NCBI): domain Bacteria; kingdom Pseudomonadati; phylum Pseudomonadota; class Gammaproteobacteria; order Alteromonadales; family Moritellaceae; genus Moritella; species Moritella viscosa. Next base: position 58,603 of record NZ_FPLG01000156.1, on the reverse strand, counting down.
TGCTGTACATGTCGTAATTAAATCTGCACCTTGCACCGCTTCTCTTGCGTCTTTACATGGTGTTAGGCGAATGTCGAAACGCGCCATGTTCTGTTCAAACTTACGCATTGCTGCAGGATCGGTATCAAAGTAACGCACTTCTTTTAAATCAAAGATGAACGAGTACGCTAAGAACTGGAATTCACTCTGTGCGCCAGTACCGATTAACGCTAATACTTCTGAGTCTTTTTTTGCTAGATGCTTGGCAGCCATTGCTGATGTTGCAGCCGTTCTGAAACCAGTAAGCAGAGTCATTTCAGAGAACATAAGCGGTTCGCCAGTCTCAGTTAACGATAGCTGGCCTGTCGCCATTACTGTCATCTTATTTTGTGCTGGGTTTTTTGGGTGGCCATTTACGTATTTAAACGAGTACATTTCAGCATTAGAAATTGGCATTAATTCAATAACACCATCGTCAACATGGTTAGCAACACGTGGACATTTATCAAAGTCGTGCCAATTTTTATAATCTTCAGTTAATGTATCATTAAGCTGTGCAAAAAAGTCTTGATAGCCAACTTTTGCAATTACCGCTTTAATATCTTTTATCTCTAAAACAATCATGGTGATCCTTGTTAAATTCCGTCTAAGGTAAAAGAGAAAAATCGAATTTTTCCATTACATTCATGATTACAATAATCAATGAGTGGTTTATCTAATACGTTTATAATGAGATACACATCAGTTATGTGCATCGGGTTAAGTGCTATTTTTATTCGGTTTAGCTTAATAAATTGCCAGCATCACGCCCTAGGGGTATGATTAATTTTCGTCGAATAGACTCACCTTATACTTAAATACGGATTAAATACCTGCCTATGCCAGCGAAAGGAACGAAAGGTAAAAATCGTAAACAAGAGTTAATCAATGCCACACTTGATTGCATTGCTAACGAAGGTTTACAAAAAACGACAGTACGTAATGTGGCTGAATATGCGAACGTGACCAACGGTCTTATCCGTTTTTACTTTTCCGGTAAAGACGAACTGATCCGCGCGGCCTATTCCGCATTACTCGAGATTATGTACGTCAATTCTCGTGTCGAAATAAACGACCTAGAAGTGTGTGCAAAAACCCGGTTACAGCATTTTATTCAAGCGACTCTATCAGAGCCTATCGTGTCACCACGTACCGTATTGTTATGGGCCAACTTCTTGCCGATGACGTACATCGACCCTGAAATGGCTGCCATTCGTACTAATGAATATGCTAAAACAACTAAAATTTTAGAACCATTAATTCGTGCTGCATTAGCCACCGAAGACATTTCAGTTGATCATCATGAATGTGAAGTACTTGCCATAAAAATCAATGCATTAATTGATGGATTATGGTTAGAAGGCAGCATGGCCTCGTACAAATTCAAAGATAATGAACTGGTCAATATCGGTATCGACAGTGCGTCTGCGATCTTGTCTATTTCGTTAGAAAAAGTTTAACGCTGATCTTATAGAATACACACTGCCGTATTAATTTTTAGTGACGTTCTAATGGGAACGTCATGCAGTGTGGACCACCGCCAGTTTTTAAAATCTCGGTAGAGTGCAGTTCAAATACAGTGAAACCACGTTCGCGTAATTGCGCGTTTACAGCTGTATTTGCACTTAACGAGATAATGCGTTTGTTACCCAATGCTTGTAGATTACAGAAGTGCTTAAACACCCCTTCTTCTTCAATTTTAATCAGGTCGTAGCCCGTTTCATTAAGGTAATCTTTGAACTCTTGTGGTAAACCGTCGTAATAAGTCACGGCCGTCTTTTCACCGACAATATTAAAGATCATGTCGAGATGTAGGTATTCTGGTTTCGAGTTAACCGCAATAATCGTATAACCTAATGGTTCAAGCTGTTCACGAATGCTTTGGATACCTTTTTCATCAGAACGCTGTAACGTACCAATGGCTAAGGTTTTTTCATCCAGCTGCCAGAAGTCACCGCCTTCTAATACGCCTTCATGACAAGTGGCAATGATTGGTACACCAAGCTCGGCGAGTTTTTCTGCATACAGCAGGCTTTCTGCGTGGCGAATTTCTTCTTTGAAACGGCCAAGTACATAACCTTCTTTGATATTGAAACCAAAGTCACGGGCAAATACTTGACTCGACAAGTTTTCAGTTGGCGTAAGTACTTCGACATTAATGCCATTTTGCTCGTAGATATCAATCAACTGTTGGTGTTCGCTTAAGCATTTTTGTTGATCAATCTGTTCGCCTTTCTCTAACCAATCTTCAGCAATTTTGTTGATTGGTGAAAGATTAAGGTAAGTGGGAGAGCAAAGTAATACTTGCTTCAATTCACCTGTCGCTGATTTTACATAACTGGTTTCCATAACCTTTTCCTTTTCCATAAGCCATATCTTCTATATTTTGTTACTGCTAAATGTGTTTTTACGTTCGTGGGCTTAAGTGGATCCCTGCGATCATGCAGCGAATCGAGCCACCTGCTAACTCAATAGTTGGCACGCTAAAACTGAGTATTTTTGAATGTTGTTCTATGCGTGCAATTTGCTCGGTTGTTAAAGCATCTCTCGCACGTTGTGACATAACCAAGTGGCTGCTGCCATTGCCTGTGAGTTCGATAGCGTTACCAGCAAAGTTATCAATTTGGTCGAAGCTCAGTTCAATCACTTCAATGCCTGATTCTTCTAAACGCTGCCTAACTGCTGCGCGACGTGCTTCATTTGGGATCATGTCTAAACAAATAAGTGCGTATTTAGACGCTACACACATCATCACATTGGTATGATAAATCGCTGTGCCTGTAGCATCAGCCGTTTCAAACGCCATTGGTTCGTATTGGAATGTGGTACAGAAGCGTTCAAGGATCACTTCGCTAGAACGGTTTGATTTAGCGGTGTAGGCGATGCGGTTAACGTTATCCAGTACCATCGCGCCAGTGCCTTCAAGAAACAGGTTATCCCACTCTAAGCCAGAGAAGTCGATAACATCTTGCACACGATAATTGGCTTTTAACATTTCAATAATGTCACTGCGGCGTTCACGTCGGCGGTTTTGTGAAAACATTGGATACAGCGCAACATGGCCACCACTGTGGGTCGAAAACCAGTTATTCGGGAATACTGAATCTGGGGTTTCTTTTTCCCCAAAATCATCAAATACATGGACGTTGATGCCGTTTTCGTTTAATCCTGCGACGACGATATCAAATTCATTTTTTGCTTGTAGTGATATACCAGTACGATCTAACTCAAGCGAGTCTTGTTCATCGAGGCCGGTTTTTTGAAATGCATTATCAACTGCGGTTTCTGGATTCGAGAAAAATTTCCACGGTCGAACCATTACAACTGAATTTGGCGCTTGGATTAAAGCCATACAACTTCCTTTTATTAAAACAATATCATTAACAAATTATTTATTCTGCAAAACTATGCAACTGCATAAACAATATGCCAGAGATTGATTAAAGTCAATTAACGGAAAGTATGAGAACACCATTTTAAGACACTAAAAAATGCCTCTATGGGTATCTAAAATATGTTAATCCATTGTAAATAATGAGTTTTACGGTTTGTTGATGAATTATAAGATTTGTTATGGAATGTGATGGGGTTATCGGTTTTTTATATGGTTACTAGCGGATGATATGAGGGTATTTAGGTGATAATTGGGTAGAATACAGGTTATTACGTCATGAGAAATTCATATTGGCGGAATAAATGATGGCTTGTCAGGGTGGTAACAAGCCATCATTCTGCTAGCGTTAAGCGTTATTGTGCTAGTAGCTTAACCAGCGTTTGCTCGTATATTTCTGCTAATTGCTCAATATCTGTAATCTTCACACATTCATTCACTTTGTGAATAGTTGCGTTTACAGGACCTAATTCGACCACTTGAGCACCCGTTGGAGCGATGAAACGACCATCAGATGTACCACCTGAGGTAGATAGCTCTGATGCATAACCACATACATCCTCGATTGAATCAGTAATCGCATTTAGCAAGTTTCCAGGTTCTGTTAAGAAAGGCCGGCCACTGTGGATCCAGCTGATTTCGTAATTTAAATCGTGTTTTTCGAAAATGCCTTCAATGCGGTATTTGATTAGATCGGCAGTCAACTCGGTAGAATAACGCAGGTTAAACTGACAAGTTGCTTCACCCGGTACTATGTTACTTGCGCCTGCACCACTACGGATGTCGGTGATTTGTAACGTTGTGGCAGGGAAGTAGTCATTACCTCTGTCCCAAACCACTTGACTTAGCTCAGACAATGCTGGTGCGAGTTTGTGAATTGGATTCTCTGCAAGGTGTGGGTAAGCCACGTGACCTTGAATACCTTTCACGACGATGTCACCGGTTAAAGAACCGCGACGACCATTTTTAACAATATCACCAACTTTGCTGGTGCTTGATGGTTCGCCCACAATACACCAGTCAATTTTTTCGTTACGCGCTTCTAAAGTATCAATCACACGCGTTGTGCCATTGATGAACGGGCCTTCTTCATCACTGGTGATCAATAATGCAATTGAACCTTGGTGATCAGGGTGTTCGTTCACGAAGTTTTCGACAGCGACTAAGAATGATGCGATAGAACCTTTCATGTCTGCTGCGCCACGACCGTGTAAATAGCCATCAATAATAGTGGGTACGAACGGGTCGGTATCCCAATCTTCGATTTTACCTACTGGTACAACGTCGGTATGACCGGCGAAGCAAAATACCGGGGCAGTGGTACCGCGACGAGCCCAAAGGTTAGTCGTGTCTTCAAATACCATGGTTTCGATAGTGAATCCGAGATTTTCAAGGCGTTCGATGATCATTTGCTGACAACCGGCATCTTCGGGCGTCACTGATTTACGACTAAGTAGATCTTTGGCAAGTTGTAATACTAAACTGTCTGACATGAGTAATTCCTTTTTACAGCATATTTTGAGCACTGGGTTACTTTAGTCGCCAGTGCTGCAAGTACTTTTTATATATTATTTAGCGAATAGTGCAGCGTAAGTATCGGCTTTAAAGCCTAATGTAAGTTGACCATCTACCTCGAGAATTGGACGTTTGATCATCGCTGGCTGTTCAATTAACAATTCGATCGCAGTGGCTTCTGTTAGCCCTGCTTTTTGTTCATCGGTTAATTTGCGGTAAGTGGTGCCACGTTTATTCAGCACTTGTTCCCAACCCAGTGTCTCGCACCAGTTGATCAGTTGTGCTTTATCTAAACCGTTAACGCGGTGATCGTGAAATGTGAATTCCAGTTCGTTTGCTTCTAACCATTTCTTGGCTTTTTTAATGGTGTCGCAGTTTTTAATTCCGTACATCACAGTCGTCATTTCAATTCCTATTTTCGTGGTTTTTTCTTTAAACATTATATCGCCCAGTATATACCTAAGTTACTTCAAGATGCTATATCACAGACGAGCAGGAATATTAGAATAAGGCGAAATATATAGATAATGGTTATTCCATTTTCAAATATTGCCACGCTGTACTATTATTTCTGCTCGCCTCCCGTAGGGGAAATCGAATGAAGGTAGGTCCAAACGAAACCAAATGATAAAACATGATTCGAATTAATGACTGAATAAAGGTTAACTGACAGTTCTAGGGCTTGTGGCTCTTTTATGTCCGCAATTTGCGAGCTAGCTCCTTTTCAATCGACACTGTTTTTCTTACCCTGTCTGTATTATTTATTTATACAAGGACGTAGATTAGTGATGTCACAACAATCAGTTATTCAAGTCGCTTTAATTGAAGATGATGAGATTGTTCGTTTGGCTATTAGTCAACGACTACAGCTAGCTGGCCATGATGTTATCGAATGTGCAGATGGTGAGTCGGCATTAAGCCTCATTCCAACAACCTTCCCTGGTATCGTTATTTCTGATGTGCGTTTACCTGATATTTCTGGCTTAGCGCTGTTACCGAAATTATTGGCTAACAACCCTGAAATGCCGATTATTTTGATGACGGGTCATGGCGATATCAATATGGCTGTGAATGCATTGCGTGATGGTGCCTTTGATTTCTTGGAAAAGCCTTTCGATCCCGATAAATTAATTGAAACTGTCGGTTGTGCAATTGAAAAACGCCAATTACAACTTGGTGCGAATAAGCGTGAGGAATACTTACAGCAGGCACAAGGTTTAGATCAGATCCTGATTGGATCTAGTCCGGGGATGGTTGAGTTACGCCAACAACTGGTTAAGGTTGCCAAGATAGATACCAACGTCATTATCTACGGTGATACCGGTTGTGGTAAAGAGCTGGTCGCCGATTGCTTACATAAAGTGAGCACACGCTCGAAAGGAGACTTTGTTGCTTTAAATTGTGCAGCTATTCCTGAAGCATTATTTGAAAGTGAGCTATTCGGTCATGAAGCGGGTGCCTTTACAGGGGCAATCAAAAAGCGAGTGGGTAAGCATAGAATATGCTGATAAAGGTACGCTATTCTTAGATGAAGTAGAAAGTATGCCTATTAACATGCAAATCAAGATGCTACGTATTTTACAAGAACAGCTAATAGAGCGTGTCGGTGGAAATAAATCGATTGCGATTGATATACGTGTGATTGCAGCGGCAAAAGAAAGCTTGAAAGATAATCAAGCATTTCGCCAAGATCTTTTCTATCGCTTGAAGGTTGCCCAGTTATATTTACCCCCATTGCGTGAACGTGGTGAGGATATCTTGTTACTATTTGAGCACTACATTAATTTGGCCAACATCAATGCAAAACCATTATCTGGTATGGATGAAAAAACCTTATTGGCGTATGGGTGGCCTGGAAATGTACGTGAACTGATTAACGTAGCGACCCGTTTCGCGTTAGATGAGTCGTCAACCGTGGCTGATATTTTAGTGACTAAACCGCTTTCAACGATTGATACGAGAACTAGCGAGTTGTCACTCGCAATGCAAACTCAAAATTTTGAGAGGAAGGTTATTGCTGAAGCATTGAGGTTACATAAAGGCAGCATCATCGAGGTAATGGATATACTTGATTTACCACGTCGTACTTTAAATCAGAAAATGCAAAAGTATGACCTGCATCGAGCGGATTATATTTAATCAAAGTGGCAATATCTTGCTTATTGCCATTTATTTATCCTACCTATCTCATTTCATATGACTTATTACGGCTTTTCCATTACCTCTTTAGTATGTGTTTTTACCTGTTTATATTATATTTTAAACTCGTATTATAAATGGGATATGTTTTTATATTGTTAACGTGATATTTATCTCCTTACAGTGGCTATGCGCTGTTTCTTGCTTATTCAAAATCGCTATATAGGCATGATCTTGCTTATTTACCGTCTAATTTAATGTTTTAATTATAGTTAACAAAGGCTTAACTTTATGGCACTGTTGTTGCTATATGTCATGTATAACGGAAATGATGAGATTACGTTGTGCTGAAAATTATATGCAATGCAATTTATGGTAATAACACTATTTATGATAACAATATAGCAACAAGGAATGACCATGTTTAAAGGAATGTTAAAAAAATCATTATTAGTAAGTAGCGTACTACTTAGTTTGGCTACAACCTCTGCAATAGCAGAAGAGAAGCGCAGTTATATTTTAGCAACTGCATCGACGGGTGGCACTTATTATCCAGTGGGTGTTGCACTCGCTACGTTGAGCAAGATTAAACTTGAGCCTAAATACGGCTTCTCATTAGCAGCTATTAGCTCTGCGGGTTCGGGTGAAAACATAAAATGGCTGAGTGATGATGAAGCGCAATTTGCCATTCTACAAGGTTTGTATGGTGCATGGGCTTGGCAGGGGGAAGGGCAATTCAAACAAACAGGTTCACAAAAAGACTTACGCTCAGTCAGCATGCTATGGCAAAACGTGGAACATTTTGTTGTGCGTAGCGCGTTAGTTGAAACGGGTACAATGAGTGATCTTCGAAATTTAAAAGGTAAAAAATTCTCAATTGGTAAGAAAAATTCGGGTACTGAGCACTCGGGCCGTCAGATCATGAGTGGCGTTAAGGTAGATGTAAATAGCTTTAACCTTGCGTATTTAGGCTATAGCTCAAGCACCGATGCCATGCAAAATGGTGCGATTGATGGCATGAATATTCCAGCGGGTATGCCAGTAGGTGCGATTACGCGTGCATTTGCTGCGATGGGTGATGATATCTCATTATTGCAATTTACTGACGAACAAATTAAACAAGCAAACAGCGAGTATCCGCTGTGGACTAAATTTACGATCCCTGCAAATACTTACCCAAGTCAAAGCAAAGCCGTGACGACGATTGCTCAGCCTAATTTCTTAGCAGTACGTGATGATGTATCTGAAGAAGATGTGTATCTATTAACCAAAAATATCTATGAAAACCTACCTTTCTTAAATAGTATCCACAAAGCAACGAAAGCGATGGCTGTCGAAAAAGCGATTAAAGGCTTGCCAGTACCGTTACATCCTGGTGCTGTGCGTTATTACCAAGAAATCGGTTTAACAATTCCTGCTGAATTGCTACCAACGGCACTGTAACAAACAACATTAAATATTGATAAGGACTGCTGTCGTGATGGCAGCAGTCAACAAGGAGTTTGTTATGGACAAGCAGGTCGAAGAAAAATTAGAACAATTTGAGTCAGTTACCCGCACTGATTTTCCCTGGGTAACCGCGTTTATATCAGGTTGTGGTGTTGTGTTGTCGATATTACACATCTGGTTTAATACGTTTGCAACGATCCCTGAATTATGGGCTTCAGCGACTCACTTTGCTGGGTTTTCCGTTATTTGTGCACTTTGGTATCCAGCACATAAAAGTCTAAAAAGCAGTAAGTTGGCACTCGGTGTTGATATCATTATTGCGCTTGCGGCACTTGCTTGTTTAGCATATATCCCCTTTGCTGAGGATGCGTTGTATGCACGTGGCGTGCGCTTTGTTACCAGTGATTGGGTATTTTCAATCATGGCTATTATCATTGTATTGGAATTGATCCGCCGTACTATTGGTTGGTTTATTCCAATGCTAATTATGATTTCATTGACCTATGTGGTGTGGTGGGGTCAGTTAGTACCAGGTATGTTTCATTTTCCTGGTTTAAGTGTCGAAACATTATTGTATCGTAGCTTTTATAGCTCAGAGGGTATGTTTGGAGCAATCTCGCGTATCAGCTGGAGCTTTGTATTCATGTTCATTTTGTTTGGTGCTTTTTTAGTGCGTTCGGGTGTGGGTGATTATATTATTAACCTTTCTCGTGCGGCGGCAAACAAGGTGATTGGTGGACCAGGTTTTATTGCCGTATTGGCCTCTGGACTAATGGGATCTGTATCTGGATCAAGTGTGGCGAATACGGTCTCGACAGGTGTTATTACCATACCACTTATGCGTAAAGCTGGTTTCCCTGCTCGATTTGCTGCTGGTGTTGAAGCCGCTGCATCAACGGGTGGGCAAATCATGCCGCCAGTGATGGGTGCGGGGGCGTTTATTATGGCCTCTTATACGCAAGTACCTTATGTAAATATTATCGCGGTATCGGTTGTACCTGCGTTAATCTATTTTCTTTCTGTTGCATTTTTTGTCCGAATCGAAGCGAAGCGCAGCAACATCCAACAAGTCACCGCCTCTGATGATTCATTCTCAAAAGTGTTTTTAGCGGGTTGGTATAACTTAATTCCACTCGGTGTATTGGTTTTTTTATTAGTCTCTGGGTTTACGCCAATTTATTCTGCGGGTTTATCCATTATTTCAGTGGTTGTTGCATCTTGGTTTTCACCACACAAAATGGGGGTTAAAGCGGTATTCGAAGCCTTAGAACAAGGTGCCCGTAATATGGCGACGACAGCGGTATTGCTGGTCGGAATAGGCCTTGTTGTTAATGTGATTAGTACGACTGGTGTTGGGAATACCTTTTCGCTAATGATTAACGAATGGGCGGGAGGTAGTTTGATGCTGATGCTAGCCTTGATCGCACTGGCGTCACTCATCCTCGGTATGGGTCTACCAGTGACAGCGGCTTATATTGTCTTAGGGACACTATCGGCACCAGCCCTCTATACGTTATTAGCAGAAAGCCAATTAATTCAAATGTTAATGGATGGGCAACTACCAGCACAAGCGCAAGGTATATTCATGCTAGCAGCACCTGAGCAAATGGGGGTATTAACGCAGCCAATGTCACAGGTTCAAGCCGAAACCTTATTAAGCTTAGTACCGGTTGATTTTATGGGGACTTTGTTAGAGCAAGGATTAGGGCCAGAAAAAGTGGCGTTAGCCTTGTTATCTGCTCACTTAATTATCTTCTGGTTATCGCAAGACAGTAACGTCACGCCGCCTGTTTGTTTAACTGCATTTGCAGCGGCGACAATTGCAGGTACACCGCCAATGCGTACAGGTTTAACAGCATGGAAGATCGCGAAGGGACTTTATCTAGTGCCGATTTTGATGGCTTATACCTCACTCGTGAGTTGGGATGTGATGACGGTTATCACAGTAGGTTTTTTTGCCATCATAGGTACTTATGCCTTTATAGCTGGTATCGAAGGTTATTTAGAAAGTGAACTGAATATTTTTTTACGTGGTTTGTCATTATTACTGGGCTTAGCAATGACATGGCCTTATTTACCGTTAGTCGTGAGAATTGTTGCAATGCTGACTTTTGTTGGTTTGTTTATTTACACTAATTGCCGTTATAAACCTGTGGTGACGACACCTGCAGTAGCAGCTTATTAAGGTCAAGGATAATGAAAATGAAGAGTTCTGATAAAAGTAGCTCTGAAACTAATAGCGCTGATTATTGCGTTTATGATTATATTATTATCGGCGGCGGTATTGTCGGCGTATCAACTGCGTGGCAATTGCAGCAGCGAGAGCCTGACAAACGAATATTATTGATCGAAAAAGAAGGTAAATTATCACAACATCAAACGGGACATAATAGCGGTGTGATCCATGCTGGGGTTTATTATGAACCGGGGAGTATGAAAGCTAATTTTTGTAAGGCGGGTGTAGCTGCGACTAAAGCGTTTTGTGATAAGCATGATATTCCGGTTGAAAACTGCGGAAAACTATTGGTTGCCACCAATGTATTAGAGTTACAACGCATGGAAGCGCTTTATAAACGCTGCCGTGATAATGGCATTGACGTTGAATTATTAGATGCCGCGGGACTCGCTGAAAAAGAGCCTAATATTACTGGGTTAGGCGCTATCTTTGTTTCTTCAACCAGTATCGTTAATTACCGCTTAGTGACGGAGAAAATGGCGGAAGAGTTCTGTGTGCTCGGTGGGTATATTGCGATGGATACGGAGGTGACTCACTTAATTGAAAAAAGTGATCACATTGACGTACAGTGTCACCAAAAAATTGCATTGGGGAGCTCACTCAAGAACCGTGATTATGTCGCCAAATTTTTAATTACCTGTTCTGGCTTAATAGCAGATAGGGTGACTAAGATGCTGAATATTGATACCGAATTTCAAATCATTCCATATCGGGGCGAATACTATCGTTTGCAGTCTCAGCATAACAATATTGTGAATCATTTGATTTACCCTATTCCTGATCCTGAGTTGCCATTTTTGGGGGTTCATTTGACTCGCATGATTGATGGTTCGGTGACGGTAGGTCCGAATGCGGTACAAGGATGGAAGCGAGAAGGTTATGGTAAAGTAAATATAGATTTACGTGATATTTGTGACATGATTATGTTTCCTGGATTTTGGCGAGTGAGTGCAAAAAATTTAAAAACAGGGTTAATTGAAACCAAAAATTCGTGGTGGAAGCCGGGTTACTTAAAACTCGTCAATAAGTACTGCCCGATATTGAAGGTGAAGGATCTAGAAGACTATCCTGCGGGTATTCGTGCACAAGCGGTATTGAAAGATGGCAGCCTAGTGCATGACTTCTTATTCGCAGAAAGTCCACGTAGCTTACACGTTTGTAATGCACCATCGCCTGCAGCAACTTCTGCGATCCCAATTGGTGATTATATTTGTAATAAAGTACGTGATAAGACCCTAACGCTGGTATCAGACGCAAACTAAACGAGGCAGATAAAGCACCGTCGCCTTTATGTAGAGGTTTAATCGCTGCTTGAGTGATTCTAATAAGGGCGATATCTTATGTGTATTATTAAGTATATTATATGCTTTAACTGGATATTCGCACTCATCAGAAATGGAATCAATTTTGCAACGATTAAACTATAAAAACCTCTGTTTAATATCTCTCATTTTTTCTTTTAGTTATCAAGCTCAAGCTGTAACAGAAAGTGAGTGTATTGAAAAGCAAGTCGCCAATAGTGCTGCAGAAGTTACATTAGGAGAGATAAGGGCGATATGCAAAGCGCAAAGCAGCCTTGAAGAAGACGGTTCGGTTATTATCCGCGGTAAAAAAGTGAAAGCAGGGGTACTGACAAAACGAATTATTGAAGAGCGCCAAACTGACTCATCTGAATTTGTACTCACACCACACCGAATGAACTATATTCTACCTGTTTATAGTACGAATCAAATTAACCCAGAAGCCTATCGTAATCTAAATGCCCTTGACGATGGTTATAAAAAAGTCGAAGCTAAATTTCAACTAAGCCTGAAACTGCCGTTAAGTTACAGTTCTTTATTCGTTGACGGTGATCGCATCTATGCTGGTTTTACCCTCGAGGCTTGGTGGCAAGTTTATGCCAATGAAATTTCTAGTCCCTTCAGGGAAACGAATTATAGACCTGAAATATTTTATGCTGCGCCATTAGATTGGCATCCTAATGATGCAAATACGGCAGTCATGGTCGGATTTGAGCATCAATCTAATGGCCGTGCTGGAATATCGTCTCGTTCATGGAATCGTATTTATACCGAGTTTATTTATGAGCAGGGTAATTTAGTGTGGAGTATTAGGCCTTGGTACCGTTTACCTGAAGATGCTAAAACAGATCCATCTAGCCCTAATGGAGATGATAACCCAGATATTACCGACTATATGGGGCATGTTGAGTACGGTATCGGTTATGCCTTTGGAAAATATGAATTGAGTGCTGAAATGCGCCAGAATTTTTCAACCAGTAAAGGCTCTGTAAAGCTAAACTTAACAACACCTTTATATGGCAAACTGAAAGGTTATTTCACTGTATTTAATGGGTATGGTGAAAGCCTGATTGATTATAATCACAGTCAGACTCGTTTCGGTATCGGGGTCGCGCTTAATAATATGTTTTAAGGGGAATCCCTGCAATCTCAGGGTTTGTTACCTATTAATTATGATTACAGGTCTGAAGCGTGAGTGTAAAGGTCATTCCTGCTTGATGCTGGTTGTTATGTGCTGTGATTTCACCTTGCATATCGCGCATGATATTGGCGGTTATCGCGAGGCCGAGTCCAAGCCCTTCACCAATTTTTTTACTGGTATAAAAAGGTTCGAATAAATGTGCTAACGCGTCATCATCCACCCCAAAGCCATTATCAGTGACCTTGATGTAAATAATGCCTTTAATCAAGTTTGCGTTAATGGATAATTGTGGCTGTGAAGTATGTTGCATAGCTGCCGCTGCATTACTGATTAAGTTTGCGAATACTTGATGTAATCGATGCGGTTCAGCTAAGACTTGTGGCAATGAATCAGGTACATCAACCTTAATATCAATATTGGATAGCTTAGGCTCTTGCAGCGTGAATACCTCTGTTAATATGTCGGTTATTGACGTTGCAATTAAGCGTTCAGGACGATTGAATACAAATACTTTAAGCTGTGCCGTCATCGATAACATACGTGAAACGAGCTTATCAATTAAAGCCATGTTGGAACGCAGTACCTTGGTATTTCCTTGTTCCAAAAATAACATATTACTTGATAATAAGGTTCTGATACCGGTGAGTGGTTGATTTAACTCGTGGTTGATTGCACTGGACATACGACCGAGAGCGGCCATCTTACTGCTTAGTAATAATTCTTCTTGAGCTGTGTAAAGTTTTGCTGTGGTCTCTTGTACTCGTGTTTCCAGTTGCGCATTGGCTTGTGAAAGTGCGTGTTCAGCGCGTTTACGTTTGCTGATATCAACAAATGTCATTAGCGAACCGCGTTGTTGTGACCAAGCAAGCGGAGTGATAGATAGTAGTGCAGGAAAGCGATGACCCAGATGATTATGAGCGAACACTTCAATACCGGTCAGGGTTGGGATCTCTGATAGATCATTTAATTGTTCTATAATATGCTTATTATCATCTTGTTGGCTGAGTAGTTGGCTCGCATATAAGTACTTATCATCATTGTTTAAGCCAAAATAATGCATTGCGGTTGGGTTAATATAACTGATACTGCGATCGTCATTCAGTAAGACTAACCCGACATTTGTCCCTGCAATCATTTGTTTTAATGCAGCATGTGAATAGAGTTTTTGCCTACGTTCGTGTCGGTATAATAGAATTGACAGTAATAGTGACATTAAAATAGCAGTAATGAATCCGGCTATATCAACCGTTTTATATAGATTACTTAAGGGGGTTAGGTAATAAATATGCCACTTTAGATCGTCCAGTTCGACCTGCTGCACTTGGTAGTCGCGATGATGAATCTTCCAGTGATAGATATCGGCGTCATTGCTGAGTTGGCTAGTTTTAATGCCGTTCGTTCCTAGCATATTCATTTTTGTTGCCGAAATTTGCGGATGACTAGACAAAAAGAATTGGTCTTTAGTATTACTAATGAGAATAAATTCATTGGCAGTAAGCCAAGGTTCACTTAAGGCGGTTAAGTCGACTTCAATGACAGCAATACCAATAAGTTTGCCGCTGAGGTTTATCGGTAAACTTAAATAATAATTAGCTGTATCATTGGCAATATAGCTGGATGTTAATACGCCTTTGTCATGATCTAACTCTCCGTTTTTATTATGTAGATTAGCGGTAATGTTTGCTGCTTTATGTTGGTCCCAATTGGCATTGTGGCGACTTGATATTAATAGCGAACCATCCGGTTGAAGTAAATACCAGCCCTTGGTGTTTGCCGCTTTATCAAACTGCGTTAATGTGTGTTTCAGGGGGGTCGTTGATGCTTGGGGGTTAGTGAGTACAGCTGTCACACTCTTTTGTTCTGTTATAAGGTAGGGTAGATATTTGTAGCTAGCGAGTACACGGCGAATATCCACCACGTAGGTGAGCAATTGATTTTCTGCTTGTTCGCGGGCTGAGTTTAAAAGCCAATCTCGGCATATTTCGCGCACCGCAAATGTTGTTGCTATTACGCAGCCCAGAATGATACTGGCTATAATTTTAAACTTATTTGACACTCGACCTTCACCACAACAGAAAATGCAGTTAAGTTAACAATTTATCGTCCATAAAACTGGATCTGTAATCACATTTAACCTTATTAACACGATCCTTCTGTATATTAATGTTCTTCAATTAAGTGGGGATTTGTAGGTTTAAGTATATAGTAGGACTATCTTGTTCAGGCTATTACCAATTTAAGGTTAATAGTAGACGCTGTTGGAGTAACGACGAAGTGAAAATGATTTCCGGTCTTAAAGACATTATTAACGAGTTTGATACCTTTATCTTGGATCAATGGGGTGTATTGCATAATGGCGGTGATGCGTTTCCAAATGCGATTGAGGCATTAGCGTTTTTAAAACAGCATGACAAAAAAGTCGTGATCTTATCGAACAGTGGTAATACTCACCATTTCTCTTATCAGCGTTTAACCGATTCGGGTATCAGTCGCGAACTGTATATTGATGTACTGACATCGGGCGATCACATGCGTCATAATTTTAAGATGGGGAAATTTGGCCACTTAGGCACTAAAGCGTTGGTGTTTGGTTGGGGAGAAGGTATTAATGGTACAGTGCTAGAAGACTGCGGCCTAACCAGTGTGGGTATAGAAGACGCGTCATTTATCATGTGTTACGGTGTTGCTTATAGCAATGTGGTAGCCTATCAAACTGATCTTGAGATTGCTTATGCACGCGGACTGGAAATGGTGGTGAGTAATCCAGATTTGGTGGCGATGAGCCCAGACGGTGAATTAAAACTGTGCCCAGGTTCAATTGCTAATGTTTATGCAGCAATGGGTGGAAAGGTACATTGGCACGGTAAACCACAAGCTGAAGTCTATGATATGTGTCATACCTTATTAGGTGGTTGGGATAACGCGATTGCGGTAGGCGATAGTTTAGAGCATGACATCCGTGGGGCGAATACAGCTGGTATATCTAGTTTGTTTTTAACCACGGGTATTCATGCTGAAGATCTTACTGAACAAATGGTAAGCAAAGACGATGTGATTACAGCGACTGTGATTGCTGATTTAAGCCGTGAATTTGATGTTATGCCAAGCCACTATATTGATTGGTTTCAAGTTAATTAATTGATGGTTATGGGATAGCTTTACTTAGTTTTCGAGCTTAGTCCTTAAAAAGGGCATATCAGATATGCCCTTTGTCTTATGCATTGTATATTGAATGCTGTTTAGTCTGCTCTATTTTGTACTTCCCCAATAATTAACGAATTTATTTAAACCTGCTCCAGGAGTACTATCAGCAGTGATGTAGACATATTTAGGCTTGTTGGCAGTGGTATCTGGATTTTTCGCTAATGGCATTAGAATATCTTTAATGAATGGTGTTAAAAAATGACTCTTAACTGGATTTATACCTGGTGTGCCAGGGAAGTAGATCATGTTTTCATTGTGGCGACCTGATAATGTAGCAACCGGATCTTTTTCTCGGATCATGTTTATAACATTGTTATAACGCATCTTATTGGCAAATGCGTGATGAAGGTGTTCAATAATACGTGTGGCAGGTGAAGAAAATACGCGTGTTAATATCCCCGTTCTTACTCCTGAATCTGTAGCAGTATAAGCACCTAAAGAATGTCCTGTTAGTACTACATTATAGGTTTTTTCTGCGGATGATTTTTGGTAACCACGCGTTAACGATTGTTCATTTGCAGGGTATTTAGCTAAGATCTGCTGCGTAAAATTATAAGCCTCACGTTGCCAGTTGTCATCAGTCTCCAACAAATTTGTATACGCTAATTCAATATCTTGCATCACATCATTACCATTACTTGTGCCTTTAAATGAAATAATGATTTATTCTTCTAGGTTTTCGCTTGCAATTGCGGGTACTTTTATCGCGACACCATGTACACCACTGTCACCAACATAACTTGCCATAACGTCTAGACTTTTGGTGTTTTTTGGCAACATTAATGTTTCAAACATCGGATCGTTATTAAAGGCAAAAGGTTTACCGTCTTGTTCAAGGCTATAAACATAACTTGCTGCAAATGCATAACGTAGAATTTTATTATAGGCCAGTGATAACTCTGCTTTATCAACGGATAAAGCTTCTTCTTTGCTTAATACTGGATATTCGTGATCAACTGCAGTGTTAGAAGCGAAGTAAGTAATGTTATTAATAAATTCATCTGAATATTTATTAACGAGTGTATCACTGCACATTTTTTCCAAAATCTGATGCACGTCCGAGGCGTTTACTGGCACCGAATCAATAGCCTCGACTACAAAGTAGTTTTCAGTACTAGCACGATAGGAATTGTCTTTCCAGTAGCCATCAAGTTTTAAATATTCATTATTTGCATTAACCGCCCAAGATTTTTCAATTAAATCAGATCGGACGTTAAAGCTATCTTTCACCCCGTAGCATTGTAGATTAGTACTATCGACAGCAAAGCTGTTAAAACTAAAAACAGATATTAATAAGGCAAGAATTTTTTTCATTCTAGTTCTCCAATCATGGTTACTCAATAAAATATGTTGAGTCCATAAATCATGTTTATTTTTTGTTATGGGCTTTTAAATCTAAATGATTATCATTTCTATTTCGGGGTGCGGAGAGTATAGCATGGAGTCAATGGTTTTAGTGATGTGCGTCACTAAAATGGATTTTAATTACATTTTCATTTTAAAAAAACCAGTGTTTAGGTTTACTTGATTGTTTTGTTTTGTTTTGTTTTGTTTTGTTTTGTTTTGTTTTGTTTTGCTTGTGTGATTTATTTATTTATTTATTTATTTGTTTTGTTAATGTGTCAGCTTTGTTCGGTGTTTTGTTGTCGGTGTTAATTGGTTGTGTGGTTCGTTACTGTGGTTGGTGTGGCATTGTTAGTGTTACCAGAGCCTCATTTTTATGTGATTAGAAAAATATATGAATGCAAATGTAAATGTAAATGTAAATGTAAACAGAAGCAGAAGGGATCACCTTTGCTTCTGTTTGGGTTGTACTCTTTATATGCAAATTAGAATTAGTTTATATGATCCCAAATATTTACTAACTCTGTTAAGCCTGCGCCAACGGTGGCGTCAGGAGTGATGTAAACATGGCTTGCTTTGTTAGTGGTTGCTTGACCGTTTGCTAGTGGCATTAAGATATCGTTAATGAAGGGGGTTAAGTAATGGCTGTCGGCTGGGTTTAAACCTGCTGCTTTCGGGAAATAAATCATGTTTTCGTTATGACGACCTGACATAGTCGCGACAGGATCTTTTTCTCGTACCATATTAATTACGTTGTTGTAACGCATTTTATTGGCAAACGCATGAATGTATTTTTCAATAATGCGTGTTGCTGGTGATGAGAATACCCGTGTTAAAACGCCCGTTCTTACGCCTGCATCAATCGCAGTATACGCGCCAAGTGAGTGACCAGTTAGTACCACGTTATAGGTCTTTGTTGCTGACGATGCTTTATAACCACGGGTTAACGAAGCTGTGTTAGCGGGGTATTGCGCTAGGATCTGCTGAATAAACTCATATGCTTCAGCCTGCCAGTCTTCATCTGTTTCAGAGATGTTAGCAAGCATTAGCTCGACGTCTTGCATCACATCACCGCCACTGCTAGTACCTTTAAAAGAAATAATGATCTCTTCTTCTAGGTTTTTACTTGGTACTGCAGGTACTTTAATCGCCACACCGCGAACACCGCTATCACCCGCATAAGTTGCAATAATATTCAATTCGACGCTATTGGCATCGACCATTAATTGCTTGAATGTTGCGTTGTCAGTAAATGAGAAAGGAGTAGCCCCTTGCTCTGTGCTGTAAACATAACTTGATGCAAACGCATAACGCAGTATGTTGTTATATGCGACGGGTAATTCGGTGTTATTGATTGCTAGCGCATCAGCTTCCGTCATTACTGGGTATTCATAACCGTAAGAATTGTTTGAAGCAAAATAAGTGATATTGCTAATAAATTCGTCTGAATACTTATTGACCAGCGTATTACTACACATGTTGGCTAATACGCTATGCACTTGCTCAGAAGTGACTGGCACTGAATCAATGGCTTTCACAATAAAGTAGTTTTCGGTATCGGCATTATAACCATTGTCTTTCCAATAACCGTCAAGTTTCAAGTATTGGTTGTTAGGGTTGACTGCCCATGATTTTTTTATTAAATCTGAGCGTGATGCGAAACTGTCCTTCACACCATAGCATTGTAAATAAGTGCTATCGAGGGCGAAACTGTTAAAACTAAGTGCAGATATGAGTAGCGTAAAAATAGTGCGCATTTGGTTCTCCAAGCATTATATATCGTAATCAAATAACTGTTATTGATAATTACAAATGTTAATTAATTGTTATTAGACTTGAAGGTTATCGCATTTGTTTAATATTTTTTTTAGTCTGGATCACGTTATCGCTTAATATTACGTCGTTTCATGACGCTTAGTCCTATATTTGATCGCTTTGTGATCTCGGTGTGTGGTTGAGCTCACAGGTGTGACTTATGTTGGTGTTGGTTTTATATGTTGCTAACGTAATAATTACGGTGAATTACTCTGCTGGTGTGTTTTGGGATGAATAAGGCTAATTACAAGGAGGTAACATAAAGGGATTTTTGTTGCTTATGGTGTTTTCTTTCTGTTAGTCACGGCTACGAATCGGTAGAAGTATTCTCTGTATCCCACTCAGCTAATGGTTTCGGGCGAGAATAATAAAAACCTTGTGCATAACGACAGCCCAGTTGTTTTAAATGTTGAGCTTGTTCGGCTGTTTCGACACCTTCGGCAACAATTTCAGCATTGAACTTACTTGTCATCGTTGTAATAGCGGCCACGATAGCCGCGTGGCTTTCACTATTGAGCATTTGGCTGACAAAGGAACGATCAATTTTTAATGCATCAAACTGCAATTGAGTGAGGTAGGCAAGGGAGGAATAACCGGTACCAAAATCATCAATCGCAATCTGTATGCCTAAACTGCGTAATTGGCCAAGTAGTTGATTGGTGAGTAATGGTTGACTGACTAACCGCGATTCGGTTATTTCGAGTGTTAAATTGGCCGCGGGCAATTGAGTGACCGCCAGAATCTCTTTTACTGTTGATACATAATCAGGGTGCAGCAATTCACGCACCGACATATTTACATGTAACGCGAAGCTTGCTGGCCAATGACCACTATCTATTTGTAATTTAGTATCTGAACATGCCTGAAATAAGATCTGTTTTCCTATATCGACAATCATTCCAGTGTCTTCTGCCACAGGGATAAAGTCTAGCGGTGATACGATGCCACGAATTGGACTGTGCCATCGAACCAAGGCTTCTGCACCTGCTATTGTGTCGTTGCTTAAATCAATTACTGGCTGATAGTACACGGCAAATTCATTGTTCGTGATTGCACGTTGTAAATCTGTGGTTAATCGGGTTTGCTCTTGCGAGGCTGTCATCATGTAATCTTGATAGTGACAACGCTGTATTTGTTCTTGTTTTACCGCGTAGGTTAATGCAAGACTAGAGTTACGTAGCCATTCATCCATGTCTATGTCGTGGAACTTACCACTCATTATTCCTGCGTTAGCGCCCACTAATACTTCTGTATCATTAATCGTGAAGGGGCGATTAAAGTCGGTTAATAGGTTTTCGGCAAACGCATGGCTGTGTTCTAGATCTTGGAAATTCGGGGTGAATACGGCAAAAGTATCTTTATCAATACGGCTAATAGTTACGCTGTCTGCCACGTTCTGTTGTAAACGTGAGGCTATAGTAATAAGTAACAGATCACTCTTGTTTTGACCTAAGCTGTTATTGGTGTGACGAAATGAACGTAGTCCTAGCAAGACAAGGATACCTTGTTGTTGCGAAATCGGATTATTCAACTTTTCAACAAAACCATCACGACTTAATAAGCCAGTAAGACTGTCAAACAGTAGTTGTTTGCGTAATGTAGTAAATGAGCGTTCTAAACGGGATGACATAGATTTGAAGGCTGAAATAAGTTGGGTTGTCTCATGAAGCTTGATGTCTTCTTTAATCGTCACATCCCAGTTATTATGATCAAGTTGCTGTGATATTTCGGCAATATCCATAATGGGTTGGGTGATAATACGCAGTAAATATAAACCCATTAATAGGCCAAAAAATGCCAGTGTCAGCGCGGCAATTAAACCTAAGCGTTGTTGACTCGGTAGCCTGTCTAGTAATACATTTTCTGGTAAAGTAACGATAATAAACCATTGTAAATTATTGTTGCTGTAAGCGGTAATACGACTAAAGTAACGAATACCATTTTGGTCAAATTCAAACGTCGCTGGCACATGTTTATTCTGCAATTGTCTATTGGCAATATATAGACCACTAGCAGCAATAAGGTCATTGTTACTTTCTTTTGCTTGAATGCGGTTATTATCATTATCTGTTAACGATGCTTTTAGTGAGCTAGCAATAAGTTTATTTTGATTATCGGTGATGTAAGTAATGCCTTTGAAATGGCGATTTTCAGGTTCGATGAAATGAGACAAATGGCGAAGATTGATGTCAGTAGCAACGATACCAACTAATGTGTCGTCATTTATTACCGGTGAAATACTGGAAATGGTAAAGGTATTTTTTTCATCTACATTACTGTATATCTTTGCCCATCCTGCGGTTTTTTCTCTTGCGAAGGGGGCGTACCATGGTCGAATTGTTGGGTCGTAATTACTGATGCTATAATCGATAATATCATCACTGCTTTCCCCATGATAAAATTCTAGTTCATAGTTAGTACGTTTATCTTGTAAGATCAAGGAAACATCTTGGTCTTCGTTTTTACGGAATCCGACATAATCTTTATTTTCACTACCAAATGAGATAGTACTGATTTGTTTTTGCTGATAGTAGATATCGCTGATTGCAGAGTGCAGATAATCTTCTATTTTGGTTAGGTCTGATGCTTGGTAAAGTTGATTGCGTTGAATATTGTCTGCGATAGCGAGTGTTGTATTGAAAGGTTGTTCTAAAAAACGATCGAGATTAGTTTTAATATTTTCTGAGTATGAATTTAGCAGTTTAGCACTAATCTTTGACTGCATTCTTTCGTAACTGTTATTTTGAACAAGGGTTATGATAGTGACAGTAAGTAAAAGTAATAATGTGAACGGTAGCATGACCGCACTACGGAGAGTGTGAAGTTTTGGTTTCATCATTACTGTATCGTGAGATCATTATGCCGCTTAATATTAGGCTCATAGTTACTTATTTTTTGATCTTATGCAAAGTTTCAGATTTATAGTTAGACGCCCATCACAAAACCGACAATTAGCATCACGAGACGGTAATGGGTTTAACTCACCGCTATGCCACCTATTTGATGGCTATTTATGCTTTTGTTTTAACTTAAGTGCGCTTATTGCGTGTTAAGTGAGCGCACTTAGTAGAGGTTAATAGCGATTTCTTAAATTGGGTATGTCGGTATTATATTGAACAAACTCTACTTCGTATCCATTGGGGTCGAGGAAGTAAATGTTTTGGCGGTATTCATCATCCATTCCATCTTTTGCAGTACTAAAACCAGCCTCGACTAGACGTTTTATAACACCTGCTATATCGTCGGTAACATAGGCGAAATGAGCAAGACCTACTTGATGTCCAGCTAAGTCGCGATTTTTACCGACACCGTTATCACCAAAAGCGAGATATTGGTAATCATCACCAAAATGGATCCAATTTCTTGGTTTTCCTGACCATTCTCCTTTATCACCCCCACGCACAGACCAATGCGGAAATGCGGCACGATAAAAAGTGAGTGTTTCTTCGATGTCGTGTACGATTAAATTCACATGCTCAAGATGTATCATAATAATATCCTTTTATTGTTGTTATAAATATTGTTGTTATAAATATTGTTGTTATAAATATTTGTGCTTACATTGCGTAACTGTATTTTTCTTGCTGGGAATAAGGTTGCTGTTGTTGTAACTGACGAACTTGTCCTAATGCATGGCTGTATTGAAGTAATGTATGCAGGCTGTAACCAATACGATGTCTAATACTGTGGTCACGTTCGCTGATTGGCATATTATCCGTACCTGCATTTAATATATCGCCGACGTTACGAATGATTAAGTGATCTGGTATCGCAATTAACTTATTGTTTTTGCAGCCATTCATTCTTAATTCAGCGATGGGGTATGCACCACTAATGCCGCTGACAACAGAAACCAGTAGTGCTGGTTTATGTGCTGTATCGTCATGCGTACACATCATTAAAAAGTTCTTCAAAATGGGCGTGACCATCCCATCCCACTCAGGCGTGATAAGGACGAATGCATCTGCTTCGATTAACGCTTCACTAATTAGTGGCCAATCGCAGCCCGGAGCAGATTTACTTTCGTCATCACCATCCCAAAAGGGTAGTTGGTATTTACACAGTTCGATATGTTGAACTGTTTTAAATTGGTTTGCTGTGCTGGTGATGTAAGCCGCTACTATCTATTGTCCGATTTGTGCCGCAGCATCTAAATGCCTTAATTTTTGTCGTTCAGAACTGAATTTATTTCAAACATTATTAGCGCCGTATGCGACGATTGAACGTGAAGAACATATTGTTGAAGGGGCAAGACGTTGTGCGTATAAAGTCACGTGTAACACGGCTTAAAAAGCATTAAAAGAAAGGTCATAACAACCAGCGCCATAGATGCTGATTGTTATGACTTACATGAGTCTAGGTGGACGTACAGATTAGATGCTTGATGCTTCTTCGTCAGTTAAGAAACGCCATTCACCTAATTCTAGTGCTGGGTCTAATACGATGTCACCGATCTGTTCGCGATGTAAACCAACAACGCTATTGCCTTGACTAGCAAACATACGTTTAACTTGGTGATATTTGCCTTCTTGGATAGTAAGTAGTACTTCTTTTTCGCTTAAGATCTCTAATTTTGCAGGTAGACAAGGTTTGTCTTCGCTACGCAGATGGATACCTGCTTCGAAATCAGCTACTGCTGTTGGTGCGATTGGATCTGCAAGCTGTACACGATAGCGTTTGTTGCACTCACGCTTTGGTGATGTAACGCGGTGTGACCATTGGCCGTCATCTGTGATCAGTACTAAACCTGTGGTATCAACATCAAGGCGACCAGCGATATGTAGTTCGTCACGTTTGTCTGCTTCGATCAGGCTGATCACTGATTGGTGTTCTTCATCTACTGTTGAGCAAATTACATCTAATGGTTTATGCATCATGATATAACGTGGTGGGCGTTGGCTTAATGATTTACCACCAAACCAAACATCCATGTCTGCTGTTACTTTATGGTCTGCTTTACGTACAACTTCGCCATCAATTTTTACGTTGCTGCGTGCAATCTCACGCTTGGCAAGGGTACGGGTCAGGTTAGTACTTTGGCAAATAAACTTATCTAAACGCATTTATGTTCAACTTTTGTCATGGTGTTATAGGAATATATCCAAACGAGTCGGTAACCCGTTTGGATAGGTGGGCTGATTATCTGCCTTTTTCGCTATAAGCGCAAAGTATAGTGAACAATTAATACCGTTAAGCACTCAGTAATTCGCTAATTCGTGCATCTGCGTTGCTTAATACGTCATCTGCCGAGTTCATCGCTAGGCCTTCTGCAAAGATAAATTCAACTTCTTGTACACCGACAAATTTAAGTACTTGTTCTAACCACGGTGCTTGAGTATCTACTGGTGTGTTGGCATATATCCCACCACGTGTAGCAATCACATAGGTTTTTGGCATTTCCAGTAACGGTTTTGGTCCCTCTGCTGTGTAGGAAAATGTTTTTCCTGCACGAGCGATGTGGTCAATCCAAGCTTTCAGGGTTGACGGTACACCAAAGTTATACATAGGAACTGCGATAATTAAGATATCACTGTTACTTACTTCATCAATTAATTGGTCTGATACTGCTGCAGCTGCTTGTTGTTCTATTGTTCGCTCTGCTTCGGGTGTGTGAAACGCACTAAAAATAGCATCGGTTAAGTGGGGCACTTGCGATACATTGAGATCTCTATACGTGACTTGTTGCTCTTGAGTATTATTTACATCTAATTTTTCGATTAGTTTTGTTGCAATTTCTGATGATGTTGAGTTGTTGCCTTGTAGGCTGCTGTCTATGTGTAATATTTTCATTTTTCGATTCCTCGTTTATGTTGTAGAGTAAGCTTACGGGAATTTAAAAATTAATTAACCAGGCAAATACAATCTATATCATCGAAATTTTAGATGAATTAAAACAGCTATTTTATATACGTGTTAAGGATCATGATGAAAGAGCCTACGGTGAGTTTAGAACAATGGTATATCTTTAAAGTTGTAGTCGAGCAGGGTAGCTTTCAGGGGGCAGCTGATTACTTAATTAAAAGCCAAAGTTCGATTAGCTATGCGATTCAGAAGCTGCAAGATAATCTGGGTGTGCGTTTGTTTGCACAACAAGGTCGCCGTGCGGTTGTCACCGAAATGGGTAAGAAGATGTTGGCTCAAGCGGATGAGTTATTAATGCAAGCGACAAGTATCGAGCAACTGGCTGAAGAATATAGCGCAGGTTGGGAGCCGTTGTTAAAAGTGATGACAACACAACTATTTCCGCCGCAATTGTTAACTGATACTTTATCCTTATTTTCTCAGCAATGCGTGGTGACCAGTATTGATTTTCAGCAAGGTACGTTATCAGGGGTGACGGACGCCGCAACTTATGGCACAGCAGACCTGATTATTACTAGTCAAATTCCCACCGGATTTACGGGAGAGAAATTGTGTCCAGCACAATTATCGCGTTTTGTTCATCAACAGCATCCGTTAGCCTTGTTAAATCGACCATTAACGCTTGCAGAATTAAAATCCCATGCCCAAATTGTGATGAGTGATTCGAGTACGTATCGTAGTGTTGATGCTGGGTGGCTAGGCTCGCAGCAGCGTTGGACTGTGAATAATTTTCATGAGTCGCTTAGCTTGGTTAAACAGGGGGTTGGGCATGCGACTTTACCTATTAGTCGCATCCAAAATGAATTAGCGGATGGTGAGCTGGTGGAACTCATCATTGAAGATCATGTGCGCCTTGATTTGTCGTTATACTTGGTATACGCAAATAAAAAAACCTTAGGCCCTGCTGGCTTGCTGTTTGCAAAACTATTAAAACGACAAGCCAAACAATACGTCATCGATGGTTAAATCATGCTAGATTTCGGTACAAGCTACTGGCGATCACCCACATAATACAGCCGACAGTGATGTCGATAACACGCTGTATTTTTGGTTGGTTGAGCCAGTTAGAAAACTTAGCTGCGCTAAAGGCGAGGCCATAAAACCATAAGATTGAGGCTAAGATCGTACCGGTTGCAAAAGCCAATCTATTATCACCACTAAATTGATTACCGACACTTCCTAACACAACCACAGTATCTAAATACACATGCGGGTTAAGTAAAGTGACAGCTAGCGTTGCCATTACCACCATTTTACGGGATTTATGTTTGTGATCTAACTCAGTTTTCCCGTATTTATACTGCCATGCATTGCGAAATGACATTGCGCCATAAGTCGATAAAAATGCAATGCCGCCCCAAGTGATTATTTGTAGTAAGTCGGGATTTAATGCCAATAAACTGCCCGCACCAAACACACCTGCACTGATTAGCAAGCCATCACACAGAATGCAGATAGTGGCGGTTAAAAAGTGATGGTTACGTTTGATCCCCTGATTTAAAATATACGCATTTTGCGCGCCGATAGGGATGATCATACTACCGCCAAGCAGTAGCCCTTGAATTGTTGCTGTTAGCATAATGAACCTCTAGAAAATAGGCTGTAGAGATTACAAAAAGTAAGGTGATAAGTATAATTAATAATTGTTATACTTGATAAGTCTTACTTATATTTGTGTTTGAATGATTAATATTGAAATTATAAAGCGGGAGAAATACGCAGTGGATTATAAATTATTATATGCTTTACAAGTGGTGATAGAGCAGCAAAGTTTTGAACGAGCGGCCAATGTTTTGTGTATTTCACAGCCCGCAGTATCACAGCGTATCAAGTCGTTAGAAGAGTATGTTGCCCAGCCCGTGTTGATCCGTAGCCAACCTATTGTCGCGACAGGTATTGGCCAGCGCTTATTAAAACATTACAAACAAGTGCAGCACCTAGAAGCTGAATTATTACCGAGTATCAGTGCGGCATCGACTGATAAGGCTGTGGTGATGGCCATTGCAGTGAATGCTGACAGTTTAGCGACCTGGTTTATTCCTGCATTGGCACCGTTGTTAAAGCAATATCCGATTGAACTGAATTTACACATTATGGATGAGGTTAGAACCCTCGAAAAAGTGAAAGCGGGAGAGGCGTTTGGTGCATTGAGTTTACAAAAGAAGCCATTGCCGGGTTGTGAATCAACGTTATTGGGTGAGCTGAACTATGCCTTAGTGGCAACGCCAGCGTTTGTGCAACAGTATTTACCAGAAGGTATAACTCAGAAAGCCCTGCTTAAAGCACCAGCGGTGTCATTTGATCATAAAGACGACATGCACATTAAGTTTATTCAACAGCATTTTAGTTTGGCTGGTGGCAGTTACCCTTGTCATATTGTACGCTCGTCAGAAGCTTTTGTCGCAATGGCTAATGCAGGTGTGGCGTATTGTTTGATCCCAGAGTTACAAATCAAAGATGAACTCGCATCGGGTCAATTAGTTAAGTTGACCGATATACAACTCACCATTCCTTTGTATTGGCATCGCTGGATATTGTTAAAAGGTTTGTATAAGCAAGTATCAGAACAGATCATGATTGCAGGAAAGCGTGAAATACCCTGTTGATTGGCTATGTAGAACCACATAGCCAATCAAATACTGTCGGCGTCTATAACTAGCAGCCAGGGCCACAGTCCATACAATGTTTAATCATATCTGGGCCTAAATGTAGTTTAGCATTGAGGTCTCGTAGTGCTGTTCTTACACCCTCTTCAATAACGGGGTGATAGAATGGCATGTCTAGCATTTCTGATACGGTCATCTTTTGTTGATGTGCCCACGCTAATAAATGCGCTAAATGTTCGGCGTCGGGGCCAATCATTTCAGCCCCTAAGAAAAGACCTGTGCCGTGTTCTGCATATACATGTAACAAACCTTTATTACGTAGCATTACACGTGATCGGCCTTGGTTTTCAAATGATACGGTCCCCGTTTCAAAACAACCACAGTTACCCAGTCGTTCGATGATTTGTTTATATGTTTCACCTACCATAGCAATCTGCGGGTCTGTAAATACAGCTGATATAACGGATCGACGTAAGCCCGCTCTGATTTGTGGGAAACGTCCCGCGTTATCACCGGCAATACGTGCTTGGTCGGCTGCTTCGTGTAATAGTGGTATTTGGTTACTGGCATCACCCGAAATAAAGATACTTTCTACGGATGTTTGCATGGTGTAATAATCTGCCGTTGGTACCCCGCGTTCATCCAGTTCAAGGGTGGTATTTTGTAGGCCAATTTTATCCACATTTGGACGACGTCCAGTGGCTGCTAGAACGTATTCAACATTAACCGTTTGTAGTGCTTGCTGATGATCTAAATACTTAATTTCAACATGGTCACCTTGACGTTTCATGCTTTCAACTTTTACATCGGCATCGAGGTAGAATTCCTCATTAAATGATTTATTCGCATATGCCATGACTGCTGGATCTGTTAATGGACCCACTTGGCCACCAAGACCAAATATGATTACTTCAACACCAAGGCGCTTTAACGACTGACCTAGTTCCAGACCTATCACTCCAGGCCCAAACACCGCGATTGATTTTGGTAAATCATCCCATTCAAAGACATCATCGTTGATAACAAGGCGGTCGCCTAATTCGTTCCATATAGCTGGATAAGCAGGACGTGAACCCGTTGCAATCACAATACGTTTAGCGTTTATTTGCGTATGGTCATCAACAAGTAATGTAGTATTATTTAAGAATTTTGCATAACCAGACACTTTATCTTGAGCTGGGATTTCATCAACACCTTCGACGACAAAGCCAACAAAACGGTCTCGCTCACTTTTAACTCGCGCCATAACTTCTATACCGTTAATGACGGTTTCGCCTTGTGGGTGAATACCAAAGCCTGGTGCTTTTTGAATGTGATGTACACTTTCAGCTGCAGCAATCAGTAGTTTCGATGGCATACAACCAACACGCGCACAAGTTGTTCCATAAGGCCCACCTTCGATAATCACGGCATTATCTGAATGTGCCTTTGCTGCACGGTATGCGCCTAGTCCTGCTGTGCCACCGCCAATTACTGCTACATCTACATTTATCATATTCATAATTTAGCCTTAAAAAATGTTATGGCGAAAACGGAGTTTGTTTGTCGCACTTATTTTATATTCAAATTTGGGGGGACGAAGTGTCTGCCTCGTCTTGATGTAGCTATTATGCAAAAAAACAACGCATAGTTACAATCGATTGATTGTTTCAGTTTGATAGTTTAAGACTATTAGTGTTGGAATGATTGAAAAAACCGTAATGGATGTTGTTTCCTGCTGTGTGATGTTGAGCATTGCCAAAATACTACCGTCGTTTTAGCTATAGCTAAGGTATGAAATAACGTATTTATAATAGGTGTTTTTTTATTGATAAAACAATCAGTTATTTTAATTTTAATGGTTATTGACGGAACTCTTGCTTATCCATATATAAAAATCGCATTTAAATTGCGTATTATTCAATCGCTTGCCCAAATTTTATTGCGCCAGAATAAGTAAATGTGATCTTAATCACTATGTTACGTAAACATTAATTCAATTATATATGTAGGTATCATTTATTGCCGTGGTTATAGTCTTTACTCTATTGCTATATATTTTGGTACTTTATTTACGTGTTCAGGGATTATTATGAAATTTTCAGATGTATCGTTTAAGCATAAAATACTTATGTTGTTGGCTTTGCCTATGTTGGGTTTTTTGTGGTTGAGTTTTTCTTCTATCTCCCAAAGTATTGAAACTCGTAAAGAGATGTCTACGTTAACAGAATTAACGCACCTATCTGTGGAGTACAGCGAATTAGTGCATGAATTACAAAAAGAACGGGGTATGACAGCAGGCTTTATTGGTTCTAACGGCAGCAAGTTTAGCGTTAAATTACGTAAACAACGTGCAGATACGGACGCGAAGCAAGCTAAAATGATGCGTTTTTGGCAACAAAATGAATTTTCAGATAACCAAATCCAGCAACTCCACATGAGAATTACACAAGATTTATCTATGCTTACTAGTATTCGTAACAAAGTTGATGCACAAAATATTGAGTTAGCATCGGCGTTACGTTATTATACACAATTGAATGCCAAGTTGTTAAGTGTCTCTGGTTTAATCGTAGATATAAGTAGTGATGCTAGTATCACCGCAGAAACAATTGCTTACTATAATTTTTTACAAGGTAAAGAGCGTGCTGGAATAGAACGTGCGGTGTTAAGCAATGTGTTTTCTAAAGATCATTTTGCGACAGATAATTTTGTTAAATTTATTTCATTAGTGGTTGAGCAAGAAACCTATTTTTTAAATTTTAAAACATTTGCAACAAGCAGTAATAACAATTTTTTTGTTCAGCAGTTAAATACCCCAGCAGTGAAAGAAGTCATGAAGCTAAGACATATCGCCGAGACTAATTCGACGGAGTTTAATGTTGATGCCGAATATTGGTTTAGCCAAGCCAGTGCGCGTATTGGCCAATTGAAACTGATCGAAGACGATCTTGAACGCTCGTTATTAACACTCGCTGATAATCATCGTAATAGTGCTGTTACAGTTTTGATGATGAACGTCGTGTTTAGTGTGCTGATTATAGTTATTGTTGTTGTGATTAGCTTTATTACTATTCGAGATTTAATGTCGAGAGTAAATGAGTTAATGGATGTGATGACCGAAGTGCGTGACAATAATGATTTAACTGTTCAAACTAAACTGGCGGGTGAGAGTGAGTTAGGACAAATAGCTTCAGCACTGAATCTTACGTTATCTCAATTTGCGGGTGCGATGGATAACATTTCAACATCAAGTATTACGCTTGCATCTGCGGCAGAAGAAACAGCGCAAACGTGTGACTACAGTTCAAAGTCGCTAGCTGAGCAGCAAGATGGGATTAGCTTGATTGCTACCGCGATTGAAGAGTTGTCTGCAACGGTAAAAGAAGTGGCGCAGAATACGCAGTTGACAGCGGATTCTGCGAAAGAAGTGGATACGCAAGCGGTAAGCGGTTTTGAGATCGTACAACAATCATCATTGTCTATTGAAGGTTTAGCCTGTGAGATTGATAGCTTAGCACAGCGTATTACTAACCTGCATACGAGCAGTAATAACATTACTAATATGGTCGATGTGATCAAATCGGTTGCAGACCAAACTAATTTATTAGCGTTAAATGCGGCGATTGAAGCGGCGCGAGCAGGGGAACAAGGACGTGGTTTTGCTGTCGTAGCTGATGAAGTGAGAACATTAGCCAAGCGTACCCAAGAGTCAACCGCAGAGATTGAAAGTTTTATTAGTGCGTTACAAGCGGATGCTGATGCTGCGTTTAATGTGATTGAAGTAAGCCAAACAAAAGCGTCTGAAGCAGTTAGTAATTCGCAAGACGTGGCTAAAACATTACAGGATATAACAGCATCTGTTAACCAGATATTCTCAATGACTGAGCAGATTGCAACAGCGATTGAAGAACAATCAGTGGTTACTCAAGATGTGGCTAAAAATATTGTTGATGTAAAACAAAAATCGATGGAATCAGCAACTGGTTCTGCGCAAATAGCAATGACAGCAAAAGAGCAAGCTCAGTTAGCCACGTCATTACAGGATATTGCTAAAGTATTTAAAATATAAAAGGGGAAAATATGAAAGTCATAAACAAAATAAAAGTAATTGGATTAGCATTAATAGCTCTGGTTATTAGTGGCTGTGCATCTGTACAATTGAACTCTCAACAGCAAGCGCTTATTGATGACAGTACAACACTTTATACGCAAGTGGGTATGTGGACTGAAAAAGGCAATGTGATCTCGACAAACTATAAAAGAGGTGAGCATATTCCGGTTAACTCACAAGTTGTCGTCACGGATGTTAACGCATCGACAATTACGTTCAGCTATGCGGGTAGCTCGATTACACTAAAAAATATTGAGAAGTTTACTAAGGTCGATGTGGTTACATTGATGACTCGTACATTTAGTGCTGAACCTGTTAATTTAACGGAGTTTAATGCATTAGAAAAAACGGCTATTCAGAAAGGTGATGTAGTTCTTGGTATGAGTAAACATGCCGTTATCACGAGTCGTGGTTTCCCGCCTGCACATAAAACTGAGAGTTTAAAATTAGATAGCTGGAGATACTGGCAAAACCGATTCGGTACGATTGTTTATAAATTTGAGCAAGGTAAAGTATCGAAAATCATAGATTAATTGATGAATAGGCAGCTAAGCTGAAACAATAAAAGGAAGCATAGTGCTTCCTTTTTTATTGCTAACTGGTAACTACATGTGAGATTCGTTGCCCGATAATGTAGTTGTAATTAAGCGAAGTGCTTATCTAATTCTTCGCTACCTCCTATGTGCTTACCACCAATGTAGATTTGTGGGACTGTGCTGCGACCTGTTACTGCACGTAGGCTTACTGTTGTTGCATCTTTACCTAGTACGACTTCTTCGTAGTTTAGACCTTGGTCAATTAAAGTTTGTTTTGCTTTTGCGCAGAAGGGACAACCTGGTTTAGTAAATACGGTAATCGATTCTTGTACTTTATATTCCGGCGCAACATAATCTAGCATAGTGTCTGCATCAGAAACTTTAAATGGGTCGCCTGGTTCGTCAGCTTCGATAAACATTTTTTCTACCACGCCGTTTTTAACCAGCATGCTGTAACGCCATGAGCGTTTGCCAAAACCGATGTCAGATTTGTTAACTAACATGCCCATGCCTTCAGTGAATTCACCGTTACCATCTGGAATGAAAGTGATGTTTTCTGCTTCTTGATTATCTTTCCATGCGTTCATTACAAAGGTATCGTTTACTGATACACATAGAATTTCATCCACGCCATGTGCTGAAAATACGTTAGCTAATTCGTTGTAGCGTGGTAAATGGCTTGATGAACAAGTTGGTGTGAATGCGCCTGGCAGACTGAATACAATCACCGTTTTGTTGGAAAATAGTTCTTCTGTTGTAGGGTTAACCCATGCATCACCTTGACGGATTGGGAATGTCACTTGTGGAACCGCTTGGCCTTCTTTTGATACTAATGTAGTCATAATATATTCCTTAACGTAGCTATTAATTAAGCTAACATGCTTGTCTGATATAAAGTAAAATGTGGTTAAGACGTTGTGTCTGTGTCGTCTTGATGTAGCTATTATGCAAAAAAAACTAAAATAGGTACAGTTGATTAAACTTTGCATTTTGATAGGTGTTGCTTATCGTAATGTGCTGTTATTTCATTCCGCAATCTCAAATGAAATCTTAATACTTAGGGTGGTCGTTACTCAGCTAATTGAGATATTAACTATGTCAGTAATAAGCGTCATAGCAGATGGTACAATTAGTCATCGCATGATTATGGACTATTAGGGAATGCACGATCGACTTGATTAATATGCAGTTGTACGGTAAGTTCTTTGTGTTGAATAAGTCATTACATATCACTTTTTAGAGTTTAATGAATCTCATGCCTTTTGCCTTATTAGATCTGTTTTCTGTCGCAATATTCACTACTATTGGATTGTTATTTCTCGCTATTATTATGGTTTGTGTTTGGATTAGTAACCGACGTTATGAGGGGGTGAGTAACTGGCTTGTCGCGACCTTAATTGTATTAGCGTTTGCGTTTATTATCACTGAAAAATTTTGGTTCTTGAAACTGGATGGCTATACCAATAATGAATGGTTAAACCTCATGCTTCCAAATCTATTATTGTGTGTTGGTGTATGTCAAATTCCTCATGGTTTCCATCGTTTTCTTCAGATAAAACAATCTCTATTTTGGCTCTATGCTAGTCAGTTCCTGATTATTGTGCCCTTGTATGCTTATGGATTATTAGTTGAAACACCGATGTTATTCAGCACGACGGTACTCTCTTTATCCATAACAATAAGCCTAATTTTTAACTGTTATTATTTATTTAAGTATCAAGGTAAGCAGTATGGTAGCACTCGGTATATTTGTATTCTTGCGTGCCTATTGGCGTTCTCTCTAAACGTTACCCGCATACTGTTGTTGTATCATGATTCCAGTTTAATGAAAAGTATTGAACTCTCAACGGCGTTAGCCTGCATCAATCTTTTAATGAGTCAGTGCTTTCTTACATTCTGTTATTTAATGTTCTGCACTCAGCGTAATGCATTTTCATTACGGCATATGTCTTTTGTTGATCCGTTAGCTAATATTTATAATCGTCGTGGCTACCAGCATGCGATTGCAGCCTTACCGTCGCATAAAAAAGCTGCGGTTATGATTCTTGATATCGACCACTTTAAACGTGTGAATGATGAGTATGGTCATGCGACTGGCGATTTAGTCATTAAAGATATTGCGATGATTATTGCCAAAGCCTGTAGCCCAACGTATGTTTATGCACGAACTGGTGGGGAAGAATTCAGTATTTATTCACCACTGATATCAGCTAAAAGTATGGAAAATCTTGCCGAAGACATCCGTCTGGCGATTATGAATCATACTATAAAAAAACAAGCGTTAGAAATAAAGGTAACCGCTAGCATTGGTGTGAGCATTGGGCAAAGCATCAATGTATTTGCGTTGGAAGAAGAAGCTGATAAAGCACTTTATCAAGCTAAAAAGGATGGTAGAAACTGCACTGTGATGCAACTGTTTGTTGCCTAAATTAATAGACAACAGAATGGGAATACTTTTTATCTGTGGATGGGCGTTAGTGATAAGAAAATACAGGCGAAAAAAAAGAGCTATCCATAGCTCTTTTTTGAATACTTAATGTATAGTTAAAAACGAGTCTTTAGCTAATTTAAGTACTAGTCCTTAATCACTTTAAGAACAATAGTTTCACCTAGTGCAACTGAACCAGAGAATTTTTCCATGCTCTTAATTTCATCCATATTTGAGATGATACAAGGTGTGATTACTGATTTAGCTTTTTCAGTTAGTAGTGCTAGATCGAACTCAATGATAGTTTCACCAGCATTGATATGTTGACCTTCTTCAGCAATACGTGTGAAGCCTTCACCGCGTAATTCAACTGTATCTAAACCGAAGTGAACTAGCACTTCTAGACCTTCGTCTGAACGAATTGCGAATGCGTGGTTAGTTTCGTAAATTTTTACGATCTCACCTGTTACTGGAGCAACTAGCTTGTTACCTGTTGGGTTGATAGCGATACCGTCACCAACAATTTTTTCAGCAAAGATAACATCTGGCACATCTTCGATAGCAACGATTTCACCGGCAAGTGGAGAAACAATGTGTAACGTATTGCTGTCATTACTGTCGTCTGAAACCAGTTTTTTTAATTTATCGAATAATCCCATTTTTAACTCCTAGAATTTGGTAGACATAGTTATTGGTTATTCACGTATTTATAACCAATAACTTTACGTTGTCATCATAACATTATCTTACAAGATTAGATGCTACGATAACTGAAAAAATTAGCAAGCAGCGCGCTGTTTAGTGAACTGAGCCACTAGCTCAGCTATTTCACCTGCAGTTGCACAGCTTAATGCTTGAACCGCTAATTCTTTAACATCAGAAAAATTAGCATTTCGAATCGTTTTTTTCACTTTAGGAATTGAGATACCGCTCATAGAGAACTCATCTAAACCCATGCCTAGTAGTAGTAGTGTTGCAGTGTCGTCACCCGCAAGTTCACCACACATACCAGTCCACTTGCCTGCTGCATGTGAAGCATCGATAACCTGTTTAATCAGTGTTAGCACGGCTGGAGTTAGTGGGTTATATAGATCTGAGATCATCTCGTTACCACGGTCTACCGCAAGTGTGTACTGCGTTAGATCGTTAGTACCAATACTAAAGAAGTCGACTTCTTTAATAAGGTGATGTGCAATTGCGGCCGCTGCTGGTGTTTCAACCATAACACCTGTTTCAATTGTTTTATCAAAAGCGTGACCTTCAGCTGTTAATTCAGCTTTCAATGTCTCAAGAATGTCCTTAAGGCGACGTACTTCTTCTACAGAAATAATCATTGGGTACATAATGCGAACTTTACCAAATGCAGAGGCACGTAAAATAGCGCGTAGCTGTGCGTTCATGATTTCTGGACGGTCGAAACAGATTCGGATCGCGCGCCAACCCAAGAATGGGTTCATTTCTTTTGGTAAATTTAGGTATGGTAGGTCTTTATCGCCACCAATATCCATAGTACGAATGATCACACCTTGACCATTCATGCTTTCTGCAACCGCTTTATATGCTTCGAACTGTTCATCTTCAGTTGGTAAGCTATCACGATCCATGAATAGGAATTCGGTACGGTAAAGACCAACGCCTTCACCGCCGTTACGGATAACACCAGCACAGTCTTTTACTGTACCAACATTACCACACACTTCTACGTGATGGCCGTCGAGTGTAATAGCAGGTAAGTCTTTCATTTTAAGCAGTTCAGCTTTATCAGCAAGGAACTGTGCTTGAATTGCTTTGTATTCTTTGATTACGTCTTCTGATGGGTTAACAATAACATTATTGTTAATTGCATCAAGAATCACGAAGTCGCCTGATTTGATTATTTCAGTTACGTTGCCTGTACCAACAACCGCTGGCAGTTCTAGTGAACGCGCCATGATTGATGTATGTGCGGTACGGCCACCTAAATCAGTCACGAAACCTAAAATTTTATCTAGGTTAATCTGTGCTGTTTCTGAAGGTGTTAAATCGCTTGCGATTAGAATCACTTGTTCTTTGATAGCGCTTAGTGACACGATTTCCATGCCAAGCGCATTTTTTACGATTCGATTACCGATATCACGGAAATCCGCAGCGCGCTCTCTTAAATAAGGGTCGTCTAATGCTGCCATCATTTCAGCGTTTTCTTCAATGATGCTGTGAATTGCAAAATCTGCCGATACTTTATTTTTTTTAATAAAGGTTACGATATCTTCTTCAAGCTCTTCATCTTCAAGTAACATCATATGTCCCTCGAAGATTTCAGCTTTCTCGTTGCCAAATGTTTGGCGTGCCATTTCCGTTATAGCTTCAAGCTGTGTCGCAGATTTATCCCTAGCAGCTAAAAAGATAGCTATTTGTTCATCGATCTGTGCAGTTTCAATCGTTTGTTGGTTAAGAACAATTTCTTCATTAATGAATAATTGTGCTTTACCAAAAGCAATACCTGGTGAGGCGAGAATGCCTGATATCATAACCTTTCCTTACTTCAATATAAAAAATACGTTAATAACGGATGGGGTTTATTCTAAAACATCCATAAGAGCAGCTAGCGCTTCAACAGCCGCTTGCTCGTCAGTACCTTCAGCAGAAATAGTCATAGTTACACCTTTAGAAAGGCCTAACGTTTGTAGTTTAAATAAGCTTGTAGCACTTGCAGATTTACCGCCAGCTTCAACAGAAACTTTTGATTCGAATTCTTTTGCTTTTTTTACGAAAAGAGCAGCAGGACGAGTGTGAAGACCGTTTGGTGCGATAATTACAACTGATTTTTGATACATAACTTTTCCTTAAAATAACGATTCTAAAAGAGATTTTTACTATAACCATAAGTGTAATTGTAATCTAATTTCACAGAGTAAAATAACTTTTTTTCATACAAAAAATGGGTATAGATCATGTTTCTGTAAGTTTTACGACAAAACAATGCGATGTCAGTATATTACCCCTAATTTACACCCGTGTTGTAGTTTAATTACAACAAAAGAGGCAAAGTGTGACCGCTATCAATAGGAATAAAAAAAGTGGCTTGTACAAAAAAAAGCCGCTAGTGCGGCTTTTGTTAATCTTGTTAATTAAATGTAAATGTAAGATTGCTGTTGTAACTTTTACAATACGAGTGTGACTATTGTTGGAGCTCTTGCTCAGTAAATACGCCATCAAATAATGCAGTAGTTAAGTAACGTTCGCCCGATGATGGCAGGATAACGACAATGTTCTTATCTGCAAATTCAGGTAACGCAGCTAAACGGGCTGCAGCAACAACCGCAGCACCTGAAGAAATACCGGCTAAGATACCTTCTTCTTTCATTAGGCGTTGTGCCATTTCAATAGAGTCTTCATTTGATACTAGTTCTACACGGTCGACCATTTCTAGATCAAGGTTACCTGGGATGAAACCTGCGCCAATACCTTGGATTTTATGTGGACCTGGCGTTAATGCTTCACCCGCTTTTGCTTGAGTGATAACTGGTGAATTAGTTGGTTCAACAGCAACAGATAAAAGTTCTTTACCTTTATTTAATTTAATGTAGCGGCTTGTACCTGTAATCGTACCGCCAGTACCTACACCTGATACTAAAATATCAACTTGACCATCGGTTGCTTCCCAGATTTCTGGACCTGTTGTTTGCTCGTGGATTGCTGGGTTAGCTGGATTTTCAAATTGTTGTAATAAAATAGTTGTTTCTGGATTTGCATCACGGATTTCAGTCGCTTTATCAATCGCGCCTTTCATACCCTTCGCGCCATCTGTTAGAACGAGATTTGCGCCTAATGCTTTAAGTAATTTACGACGTTCTAGGCTCATTGTATTTGGCATTGTTAATGTGAGCTTATAACCACGAGCCGCAGCAACAAATGCTAATGCAATACCAGTATTACCACTTGTTGGCTCTACGATATCAATCCCTTCTTTTAAGAGACCGTCTTTTTCTGCTTGCCAGATCATGTTGGCACCGATACGGCATTTAATACTCGCACTTGGATTACGGCTTTCTATTTTTGCAAAGACGTTACCTGTCGTTACACGGTTTAAACGAACTAAAGGTGTGTTACCGATAGACAGTGTATTGTCTTGTAAAATTTGGCTCATGAGATTTCCCTATATAAATGAATACTCGTAACTTATAGCTTAAGCATACTGATAAGTTTGAAAATTGAAAATGCTGTTTTGTTATATCGTTAGGTTCTAAAATGATAAGCACTTATAACCATTTGTATGCACAGTACTGACATTATAGTTTGGCCACAAATTAATTTTAGCTATACAAATTATTAATTGGCTGACGTATTGCGCTGAGTCCACTCTATATATAGACCAAATGCGATAGATTAGTTCCTTGTTAATTCTATAGTTTAGCGTTTACCCCGCATTTTTAATGACTGTTATTTGATAACAGGAGGGGATTTTTTCATTTTTGTCGGATCGGGAACTAGATCTAGCTAACTGTTTGCTTTATTTTAGTGGTCACTGTATCCCAACTTCGTTGATAGTGGCTAAAGCTAATTAGCCACTAAAGGACAATGTAATGAGTAATGTAGTAATTAGTGGTAGCGGTTTATTTACCCCTCCTGATGCAATTAGTAATGATGAATTAGTAACGAGCTTTAATTGTTACGTTGATAATTTTAATACTGATAATGCAGCTGCGATTGACGCTGGAGAAATAACTGCGAAAGCGCATTCAAGCAGTGAATTCATTGAGAAAGCATCGGGCATTAAAAGTCGTTTTGTGATGAGTAAAACGGGTATTTTAGATCCTGCAATCATGCGACCGGTATTTCAACCGATTGCTGACGATGAACCCAGTATTACGGTTCAAATGGCGTTAGTTGCCGCAAAGCAAGCATTAGCAAGTGCAAATAAAGAAGCAAAAGATATTGATTTAATCATCTTTGCTGCGTCTGGTTTCCAACGCGCATACCCTGCAATGGCGGTTGAATTGCAATATTATCTTGGTGCGAATGGTTTTGCTTATGATATGAGTGTTGCTTGTTCGTCAGCAACTTTTGCTATTGCCAATGCGATGGACGCCGTTAAATCTGGGCGAAGTAAAACAGCATTAGTCGTTAACCCTGAAATTTGCTCTGCGCATTTAAATTTTAAAGACCGTGACAGCCACTTCATTTTTGGAGATGTGTGTACTGCTGTCGTTATTGAAAATAAAGCGACGGCAACGAGTGAAGACTGCTACGAGATTATTGATAGTAAGTTGTTTACCCAGTACTCAAATAATATCCGTAATAACCTTGGGTATTTAAGCCGCAGTGAAGGCGCTGATATACATGCTGATTCAAGTTTCTTTATGCAAAATGGTCGCAAGGTATTTAAAGAAGTATTACCTACGGTTTATAACTTGATCACAGAACAGTTAAACGGCGTAGAGTTACAAGCGAGTAATTTTAAACGCCTATGGTTACATCAAGCGAATATCAACATGAATAATTATTTAGCGAAGAAGTTATTGGGTCGTGATCCATCATCTACTGAAGCGCCTATTATTCTTGATGAATACGCAAATACGGCGTCAGCAGGTTCTATAATTGCTTTCCATTTACACCAAGACGGTATGGAAAGTGGTGATCTTGCGTTAATCTGCTCGTTTGGTGCTGGTTACTCTGTCGGTTCCCTCGTATTAAAACGTTGCTAGCACTTAAATATTGTTAATGTGGAACTAAACGATATAGCCATCGTTATTGAAAATATTAAAAGACCCAGCTAATTAATTAGTTGGGTCTTTTTTTATTTCACTCGGTTATTTATAGTGATTATTTCTCGTTATTATCAACCCACATTGCCGTCGCGCCACATACGGCAACAGGCATGATCATAAAATTAACCACAGGAATAGACTGACACAGTGCAACCATAGAACCAAAACTTAACGATTGCATACGGTTTGATGATAGTTCACTGCGCATCTCGTCAAAGCCGACTTTGTTATTATCAAAGGTATAATCGGCATATTGAATAGCTAGCATCCATGCGGTAAAGATAAACCACAATACTGGGGCGACTGTCTGACCTACCACCGGAATGAAAAATAACAGCAGTAAACCAATAGCACGGGGAATGTAGTATTTTATCTTTTTAAGCTCACGTGTCAGTACACGCGGGATATCTAATATAATATCTTTGATGCTACTTTCTGGCATCGGCTTATTACTCAATAGCAGTTCGGTTTGTTCTGCTAATAGGCCATTAAACGGTGCGGCAATAATATTGGCAATAGTACCAAAAAAGAACCCGAACAATAGCAGTATAAGGATGAAGGCTAGGGGTTTGATGATATAAACTAACCAACTTAACCAGTCTAAGCTTGCTTCAAGCTGGTGTAGCCATACGTCGATTTGTTGAAATAAGAAATAAAAGCTAACCGAAAACAGCATGAGGTTAACTAACAATGGTATCAATACAAAAGGTCTTAGCTTAGGTTGACGGATCAAGTCAAAACCTTGCAAGAAATATTGAAACCCCGATAACGATGGTTTTACTGAAAGCATATTATATGACGCCTTGTGAATGGTTTATGTCGCATATCTTATCATGCGGTTACTGTGGTTCGGCTATATTGGGATAAAAAGTGCAGTAAAAAGCAACAGCTTTTCTATTCTGCTTAGACGAATCTTTAATATTGCAGATACATCTGCTAAAGTTTTCTGGTTATTCTATATGCGTTGTTTGATATGTACCTTAAAAAGATCAAAATATCTGGCTTCAAGTCATTTGTTGATACTACAGAATTGCTTTTTCCGCACGATATGACCGCTGTTGTTGGTCCTAATGGTTGTGGTAAATCAAATATTATTGATGCTGTACGCTGGGTGCTGGGTGAAAGCTCGGCCAAGCACTTACGTGGTGATGCAATGTCTGACGTTATTTTTAACGGTTCAGTGGCGCGCTCTCCTGTCTCAAGAGCCAGTGTTGAACTGCTATTTGATAATGCCCAACAACGTATAGACCATGCTTTATTACAGTATAATGAAGTGTCTATTCGTCGTGAATTATATCGAGATGGTACAAATCAATATTACCTCAACGGTAAAAAATGCCGTCGTAAAGATGTAACAGAACTGTTTTTAGGTACAGGGTTAGGTCCTCGCAGTTATGCGATTATTGAACAAGGTATGATTTCGCGTTTAATTGAGTCCAAACCTCATGAATTACGTCACTTTATTGAAGAAGCTGCTGGCATTTCTAAATATAAAGAAAAACGTCGCGAAACCGAATTACGTATTAATCAAACCAAAGATAACTTAAATCGACTTGCTGACATTCGGATTGAATTAGGTGTGCAAATTGATAAGTTGAAAGTACAGTCAGTTGTCGCGCAACAATTTAGATCACTAAAACAACAACAGCGAGAAGCGAAAAGCCGTCTTGGTTTAGTGCAGATATATGATGTAGAGCGTTCAATTAATCAACTTGCACAGCAAAAATTGGTGTTAATGAGTGAGCAGGAAAAGTTCACTGCAACAGCCACTAAACTTCAGACTCAAATGACGGATTTT
The DNA here is from genome assembly GCF_900120065.1 of Moritella viscosa. NCBI lineage: Bacteria > Pseudomonadati > Pseudomonadota > Gammaproteobacteria > Alteromonadales > Moritellaceae > Moritella > Moritella viscosa. Next base: position 15,980 of record NZ_FPLG01000156.1, on the reverse strand, counting down.
GACGTACAGTTAAATGAATTAACGGTACTGATTGAAAACCAGCAACAAACGTTTTATTTACAAGGTACAGAGTTAACCAAGATAGAACAGAAAATACTGCATCACAAAGCACGTAAGCAAGAGTCTGCTGGTAAGCAACAAGAATACCAACAGCAAAGTGACAAGTTACAAATCTTACTGAAAGAAGAGCAAGCACAATTACAAGTCCATCAGCAGCAATCATTATTGACTGAAACAGACTATAACCGTATGGCGGCCGAATTATTAGTGATTGAACAATCGCTAGCATCTGCAACTATCAGTAGTGATCAAGCTATCGCGCAGCATGCGGTATACCTTGATAAGGTTCAGCGCTTTACGAGTAAACTTGATGTACTGACCAATGCCTTACAAAGTGCAGAATCAGTACTTAATAAAAGTAAAGTACAACGAAGTGATTTAAAAGCAGAACAGCAGCTGCTATTGCTAAACAGTAAACAAGTACTTATTAAGGATAAAATCACAGAACAGCAACAACTACAGTCTCAAGAAACGCGCTTAGGGCATGAACTCGCTGGCTTGAATAACGGTTTTCAAGGGATTAATAAACAAGTTTCAGAACTTGAGACTTATATTCAAAAAAACGTGACTGAACAAACTGAAATTAAAGCATCACTGAGTGTTATTACTGAGTTATTACGTAAAGCGGAACATGCTAATCATGCGCATACCTGGTTAGAATGTAATTTCGAGTCTATACCGTTAAAATTATTACAACAGTTAGATGTAGAACCCGGTTGGGAAGCTGCAGTTGAGAAAGTACTCGCAAACTGGCTTGATGCTTACTGCATTAGTGACGAGCAACTTGCACAATTTAATTTGGCTGAGTTACCTGCTTTGCAATGGTTCAAACCGAGTAATTGTGTTGCACGCGCTGGTTCGTTAGCAAGTAAGGTCAAAAATAACCTATTCAATCGTCAGCTGAATCAAGTGACTTGTGCTGCAACGATTAATGATGCGCAAGCGGGTGCTGATTGCCATGGAGAATACAGTTATATCACTGCCCATGGTGATTGGTTTACCGATGAAGGCGTGTGGTTATCACAACATGCGAAAGCTAATGTGACTTCTGCGCAAGGTCGTATTGAAATGCAGCAGCAGGCATCGCAGCAACAGGCGCGTTTATTTGCAGTTGAAACTATGATAGCAACGCAGCAGCATCAGTTAACAGCGTTGTCGGTGACACAGGTTGATTACCAAGATCAAATTGATAAGGTTCAAGCTAACCTGACTTTAAAACAAAGTGAAGTATCACAATTAACGATTGAATTGGGCTTATTACAGCAACAGCAAGCGCAATGGCAGCTTAATCACGATCAGTTAAATACACGCTTATCAACACTTGATAATTTATTGGCGATTGAAGCCGAAGAAGTACAGCGTTTGAATGAACAGATAATCTCGATTAAGGTGACGATTGAACAGCTTGCTAGTGATGATGGTTTGATTCAAAAATCAGAAACGGCAAAAGCAGATAAAGCACGATTTTTACAAGAACAGAAGGTACTTGAGAAACAAGTACAGCAATTACTTTTGGTTAAAACCAAGTTTACGGTCGAAATTGAGAAACAGCAGCAATTAATTGCTAAAACTGACTCTCAATACCAAACAATTCTACAAGATATTGCTGCATTAGGTGACAACTCACTATATGCTGAAAACTTGCAACAGTTAGAAACTGCGCGTGCTATTGCTGCAGAAAAACAAATTGCGATTGAAAATGATAATAGGCAAAAGAAAACAACACGCGCTAAACTATTTAATGACAAGCGTGATGTTGAAGAAAAACGTGCTAGGATAATGGCAAGTGGCTTAAAAGTTAAAGATAAAGTGCAACAGCTTGATTTAAAACAAGCGAACAATAAAGCCAAAGAACAGCTACTATATCAACAAATTGCGGATGATAATGTTGATATAGACACATTGAAACGTGAGTGTGTTAATATATTAACACTGAAAGAATATCAGCAGCAGCTAAAACAGTTTGAAGTACAGTTACAGAACATTGGTGCTGTCAACCTTGCTGCAGTCGAAGAATATGAACAACAATCGCAGCGTAAACAGTATTTAGATGAACAAACCGATGACTTAGAAAAAGCCATTGCTACGTTAGAAGCCGCGATTGTTAAAATAGATAAGCAGACTAAGGCGCGCTTTGCGACCACGTTTGAAAAAATTAATGATGATTTTAAAATGTTATTTCCTAAAGTGTTTGGCGGCGGTGCAGCTTGGTTAGAGCTAACATCGAGCAATTTATTAGACACGGGAGTAACCATTATGGCGCGACCGCCAGGGAAAAAGAATGCACGAATTTCTTTACTTTCCGGTGGTGAAAAAGCATTAACGGCACTGTCGTTAGTCTTTGCAATATTTAGATTAAATCCTGCGCCATTTTGTATGCTAGATGAAGTTGATGCACCACTCGATGAATTAAATGTCGGGCGTTTTTGTAAACTGGTTCAGGAGATGTCAGAAACAGTACAATTTATTTATATTAGTCATAATAAGTTAGCCATGGAAATGGCTCAGCAATTAATCGGAGTGACCATGCATGAACCAGGGGTCTCTCGAATAGTCGCTGTCGATATTTCGACTGCGATTGAACTTACAGACCATTAACATTAAGAGATAGGCTGTTATGCAAGATTTGCGACTTGTTCTCATCATTTTAGGGTTTATTGCAATTGTTGCTTTAGTTGCCCATGGCCTTTGGTCAAATAAAAAGAATCAAGTAAAACCATTAAAAGATAAACCATTAAGCAAAGTTGACGCTAACGTTAAAGATAAACAAGGGTTTGACCTTGATGGTATCGGCGAAAAACGTGTTGTTAGTCAGCCTGTAGAACAGAACATCAGTGTGACTAAAGCACCCGTTGAACCAACCCCGATGACCGTTGAGAAAATTGAACCTCAGTTTGGTGCAGCGGAAGTTACGCAGGATACGACAGTGCTAACCGGAGCGTTTACTGCGTCGGATGTTGAAACACCTTCGCCAACGATTGATACCGCGATGAATGATGTCAGTTATGATGTTGTTGAAACGTCAGCGGTTGAAGTTAAATCTGCCCCTGTGCTAGAAGAGCAAGTGGCAGCAGAAAGTCAGACGCAAAACGATCTTGATAATAGTGGTGTCGATACAGCCGATAATACAGATACTCACGCAGCAACTGCACAAGATAAACCTGTCGATGACACTGCGGATGAAGCGGTATTTGTGATTAATATCATGGCACGTGAAGGCAAGAGTATTGCAGGTGCTGAGTTACTACAAGAATTATCAGCGTTTGGCTTTAAATTTGGTGCGATGGATATTTTCCACCGTCATGTTGATGCAGCAGGTAAAGGACCCGTTATCTTTAGTTTAGCTAACATGGTTAAACCGGGTGTGTTTGATATTGATATGATGGAGCAATTTGAATCACCAGGTGTATCACTATTTATGATGTTCCCGTGTGCTGGTCAGGCATCTCACAATTACAGTCTAATGCTAGGTGCAGCAGAGCGCATTGCAGAAGCTGTCGATGGTTTATTAATGGATGGGTCGCGTAACCCATTAACAGAAGAAGCCATTGAGCAAGAACAAGCGTTCATTCGCCAGTTAGAACAGAAAGTATTAGCAAAAAAATCTAACTAATCTATTACTCACTAATAGCGTTAGTAAAATAAATGATGTTATCCAGATAAATGCCTCACTTCGGTGGGGCTTTTTTTGATCTTTGGAATTTTTATCTTTGGAAGTAAAGATGACAGAACAAGTAAAACAAATTCAAACCTTAACACTTCAACTCGAAGAGTATAATCATCAATATTACGTATTAGATAATCCCACCGTACCAGATGCGGAATATGATCGTTTATTACGTGAGCTAAAACAGCTCGAAGTCGAATTTCCTGAACTTGCATTAGCTACATCACCAACCCAAAAAGTGGGAGGTGAAGCCTTAACCGGATTTAGCCAGATTCAGCATGAAATGCCAATGTTGTCATTGGATAATGTGTTTTCTGAAGAAGAGTTGTTGGCGTTTGAAAAGCGTTTACAAGATCGTTTATTAACGAAAGCAGAGATTAAGTTTAGCTGTGAACCAAAGCTCGATGGTCTTGCAGTGAGCATTCTGTATGAAAATGGTGATTTTGTTCGGGCTGCCACTCGTGGTGATGGCCAAATTGGTGAAGACATTTCTGAAAATGTAAAAACCATTAAATCAATACCATTACGTTTACGTGGTGATGATTTCCCTGAGCGTTTAGAAGTACGTGGCGAAGTATTTATGCCAAAAGCAGGCTTTGAGCAATTAAATATTAATGCCAAAAAGAAAGGTGAAAAGACCTTTGTCAATCCGCGCAATGCCGCCGCTGGTAGCTTACGTCAGCTTGACCCTAAAATTGCCGCAAGTCGTCCGTTAGCCTTTAATGCCTATTCATTAGGTGTCGTGGAAGGTGAGGTTGAAGGTAAAGGCTTATCAAATTCGCATGCCGAAAATTTACAAAAATTGAAGCAATGGGGTTTACCTGTTTGTGCAGATGTAACGGTTGCTATGGGTTATCAAGGCTGCTTAGACTTCTATGAACAGATTGGTAAGCGCCGTGATTCACTGTCGTATGACATTGATGGTGTCGTGTATAAAGTCGATGATTTAGCCCTACAGAAAACATTGGGTTTTGTTGCGCGAGCACCACGTTGGGCCACGTCACATAAGTTTCCTGCGCAAGAAGAGATAACGACATTATTGGATGTTGAATTCCAAGTTGGCCGTACTGGCGCAATCACACCGGTCGCACGTCTAGAACCTGTGTTTGTTGGTGGTGTGACAGTAAGTAATGCCACACTACATAACTCTGATGAAATTGCCCGTTTAGGCATTAAAATTAAAGATCAGGTGATCATTCGCCGTGCGGGTGATGTTATTCCGCAGGTTGCGCGTGTGATGCTAGAGCGCCGCCCTGATGATGCCCAAGATATCGTATTCCCGGCAAAGTGCCCAGTGTGTGATTCAGAAGTAGAGCGTATCGAAGGTGAAGCAACAGTGCGTTGTACCGCTGGTCTGTATTGTGGTGCACAACGTAAAGAAGCGATTAAACATTTTGCATCGCGTAAAGCGCTAAACGTTGATGGTTTGGGTGACAAGCTTGTTGAGCAATTGGTTGATGCTGATTTAATTAAAACCCCAGCCGACCTATTTACCGTGACTTTTGGGAAGTTAACCCTGTTAGATCGCATGGGGCCAAAGAAAGCCACTAACTTATTAGAAGCATTAAAAGTAGCAAAACACACCACGTTAGCCAAGTTCTTATATTCACTGGGTATTCGTGAAGTAGGGGAAGCGACAGCGGCTAACTTAGCCAATGATTTGTTAACTTTAGACGCAATCAAAAAAGCCTCTGTAGAACGCTTAATTCTGATTTCGGATGTCGGTGATATTGTTGCTAAACACATTTACTACTTCTTCCGTGAAGCGCATAACCTTGAAGTGATTGACCAGCTAATTGAAGCGGGCATGAGCTGGGATGATGTTGCGGTTAAAGAAGAAAGTCAGCAACCCTTGTTAGGCACTATTTATGTGATCACCGGAACGTTAGTGAATATCTCTCGTGCCGAGGCTAAAACACGGTTACAAGATTTAGGCGCAAAAGTGGCTGGTAGTGTGTCGAAGAAAACGACGGCGTTAGTGGCAGGTCCTGCAGCAGGTTCTAAGCTCACTAAAGCGCAAGAGTTAGACATAGATATTCTGACTGAAGATGATTTACTGGCACTCTTAGCTACACATAGTTAATTAATAGTGGTACATCGTTCGTTAATGATAGTTCGCTGTTGTTAGTTTTATCTTTAGTGGTAAAATGCGCAGCATCATGTGCTTAACCTGCTAGTAGGTTAAGCGAATCAAATAATGTAAAAGGTATTGTGAGACTTATGACTGTTAAGACTCGTTTTGCACCTAGCCCAACTGGCTACTTGCACGTAGGCGGCGCACGTACAGCGCTTTATTCTTGGTTACATGCAAAAAGCCAAGGTGGTGAATTTGTATTGCGTATCGAAGATACTGATATAGAGCGTTCTACTCAAGAAGCGGTTGACGCGATCTTAGAAGGCATGAAATGGGCTGGTCTGGATTGGGATGAAGGTCCTTATTTCCAAACGCAACGTTTCGATCGTTACAATGAGTTAGTTGATCAACTAGTTTCTGAAGACAAAGCATACAAATGTTATTGTTCACGTGAACGTCTTGATGAATTACGTGAAAAGCAAATGGCTGCCAAAGAAAACCCACGTTACGATGGTAAATGTAGCCATGGTGACATTGAAGACACCGGTGCTGATTACGTTGTACGTTTCCGCAATCCGAAAGAAGGTTCTGTTATCGTTGATGACAAGATCCGTGGCAAAGTTGAATTTGCTAACACTGAGCTAGATGATCTGATCATCCGCCGTACTGATGGTTCACCAACTTACAACTTCTGTGTTGTTGTTGATGACTGGGATATGGGCATTACTAATGTTGTTCGTGGTGAAGATCACCTAAACAATACGCCACGTCAAATTAACATCTTAAAAGCACTTGGCGCACCAGTACCTGAGTACGCACACGTTGCAATGATTTTAGGTGATGACGGCGCTAAACTGTCTAAGCGTCATGGCGCTGTTGGCGTTATGCAATATCGTGATGATGGTTACCTGCCTGAAGCACTACTAAACTACTTAGTTCGTCTGGGCTGGTCACATGGCGATCAAGAAATCTTCAGTACTGAAGAAATGATCAAATTGTTTAGCCTAGATGCAGTAAACAAAGCGCCATCAGCGTTTAATACTGAGAAGCTACAATGGGTAAATCAGCATTACATTAAGACACTAGCACCTGAATATGTTGCATCTCACCTTGAGTGGCACATGGCAGATCAAGGCATTGATACAACTAATGGCCCTGAGCTAGCTGAGATTGTTAAAGTACTTTCTGAACGTGCTAAAACGTTAAAAGAACTTGCTGCATCTAGCCGTTACTTCTTTGAAGACTATGCTGAATTTGATGCAACTGCGGCGAAGAAACATTTACGTCCAGTAGCGAAAGAAGCATTAGTTAAAGTGCAAGAGAAGTTAGCTGCGATTACAGATTGGAGCGATGCTGAAGTTCTACACGCTGCTATTAACGAAACAGCGACTGAACTTGAAGTTGGCATGGGTAAAGTAGGTATGCCACTACGTGTTGCTATCACTGGTGCCGGTCAATCTCCGTCATTAGATGTAACGCTAAAGCTTATCGGTAAAGAACGCAGCCTTGCTGGTATCGACAAAGCGTTAGCATTTATTGCTGCACGTGAAAACGCCTAAGGGTGTGTAAATAATATACTTTCTGTCGTTTGATGTTGATTTTTAAATTATAGATATTGACAGTTAAACGGCAGATGCATATTATTCTCTGCAGTAGCGAACGCTGCTGTAGAAATGGGGCCATAGCTCAGTTGGGAGAGCGCGACACTGGCAGTGTCGAGGTCATCGGTTCGATCCCGTTTGGCTCCACCATTTCTGCTTCAAACATTATTTTCAAAATAACATCTTCAAAATATCTTATTTCAAATCATAGTTATATTCACTGCATTTAATTCCTTGTTTAGCATGCGATTGCAAATATTCACAATCTAATATTATTAGTGTTTTAACCTTGTTAAGGTTATATTCATCAATCACGTCGTAGAATACTGGCGACTATTAGCGCCCAGTAGCACCTTAATGAGTAACTATGAAACTAATTTTAAACGAAAATAGCCAGATGCGTAATGTGGGGATGATAGCCGCTGTGATCATTATCCTCGGTGGTATCAAAATAGCCACGCCGATTATCATTCCATTTTTGCTTGCTGTGTTTATTGCTATTATTTGTAATCCGTTGGTCAATGTGATCACTCGTTGCCGTATCCCTCGTGCAATAGCCATTTTTATTGTGTTGATTATAGCTATTATGATTGGGTTGACGATCACCAGTGTTATCGGTTCTAGTGTGCAACAACTAACCAGTAATATTGGTGATTACCAAAGTCAAATTCGTGGTCATTACGGCGAGTTAGTGATGTTCTTAAATAAATACAACATTAAAATATCATCAGATACCTTACTGGAATACTTTAATCCAGGTACTGCCGTAACCATGGTTTCCAGTATGGTTAGTAGCTTATCAGGCGTGATGGCTAATATTTTTCTCATTTTATTAACTGTGGTCTTCATGTTGTTTGAAGGTGATGTATTACCGAAGAAATTGCATTTAATGTTTAAAGATCCTGATTTTAAATTAGCACAGTTAGACAAGTTCTTAGATTCGGTGAACAAATACGTAGCGATCAAAACTTTAGTGAGTATTGCGACGGGTATCTCTGTTGGTTTAATGCTGTTTATAATGGATGTTGATTTCTATCTGCTGTGGGGATTGATTGCATTCCTACTTAACTACGTACCTAATATCGGTTCTTTAATTGCCGCGGTACCAGCGGTGATTTTAACAACGTTACAGTTGGGTTTACCACAAGCTGGTGCGGTCGCTGCTGGTTATGTCATGATTAATTTGATCATGGGTAACGTGATAGAGCCGCGTTTCATGGGTAAAGGACTCGGTTTATCAACCTTGATTGTGTTTTTATCATTGATTTTCTGGGGCTGGTTACTTGGCCTTGTCGGTATGTTACTCGCTGTACCACTGACTATGATTGTCAAAATTGGTTTAGAAACCATTAACGAGCAAAACTGGATGTCGATACTAATCAGTAGTGATGTTGATGTGAAAAAATAACCGAGCGGCTTGATCGCATTTTAGTGCTAATCAAGTATAATGCGGTAAATTGAATAAAGGGATGTACAGTGTGCATCCCTTTTTGTTTTGTAAGATTAATTAAGGTGAATAAGATTGTGACTGTTGCTATGTCCGAGGCTGATGTGAAATTGCCGCTTGAATTTATTGATTTTTCTGCTGTTGCAGAGGATGCTTGTCGCTTGTTCCATGGTCGTGGCCATACATATGCTGGTTTTGAGCACATGAACATCGATTGGTTGTCGCCAGTTGCACTTATTACGCTATATAAAGAAGAAGAAAACGACTACTTATTATTACTAGCAGAGTCGCTTCAAGCACAGCTTGGTGAGCAATGTAAAACTGTACTCGTGCAATTCCGTTGTCGTGAACGTGCCCCGACTGCGTTGTTCCTTGGTGAAGAATGTCACCGTACCGAGATCACTGAAAATGGCATGACGTTCAACCTCGAATTTGGTCGTGCACAAAACACGGGGTTATTCTTGGATATGGCGAATGGTCGCCAGTGGGTTAAAGAGCAGTCTGAGAATGCCAATGTATTAAACCTGTTTTCTTATACTTGTGCTTTTTCTGTTGCCGCTTTAGCTGGTGGGGCCGACAAGGTGATGAACGTAGATCTTAGCCGTACTTCATTAACCATGGGCCGTGATAATCATCGCAGCAATGGTCATGATCTTAAGCGCGTTAAATTTGAAGGTGTTGATATCTTTAAATCGTATGGGCGTTTACGTAAGCATGGTCCTTATGACTTGTTGATCTCGGATCCACCGTCATTCCAAAAAGGCAGTGTTGATATTAAACGTGATTACAGCAAGATCATTAAGCGTATCCCACAGTTGATGAAACCGGGTGGTAAAGTGATGTTATGTTTAAATGCCCCTGAGCTTGGAGAACAGTTCTTATTTGATAATGTGGTAGAGCATTGTCCTGATTGTGTGTTCCAAGAGCAGCTTGCACCGCCAGTCGTATTTAAAGAAGCAGAAGAGGGTAAAGGTCTTAAAGTATTAATCTTTACTTACTTACCTAAAGCGGGTTAATCGCTGTTATATTGTTTTTGCTGATTTCAGAGTCAAAATATAGGTATATTACTTTTTGGTATACCTTATTTCAAATTGTTCTATTTTGTTTGTTTTTGTTCAGTTTTAGTTACCTTGTTGTATCTTGAGGTCGTGGTTCCTTTGTTGTTTCGTTAGATTGCTTTCATATGAAGAGCTGTTAATCAAAATGTTGATAAATAATTACAAAATGGGTTTATTGACGATGATCAAACTTTTCACCCAGATCAACAAATATTGCGGACTGAAAATGCTGTGTTAGGATTAATACATGAGCTGAGCAAAGGGTTGTTCGGAGAAGTGTGATAAGCAGGTTATCGATTATCGACATATTTTAACGATGTACTGTTAAGTACTGTTAAGTACTATTAAGGTGGTTATGATGGACTATAATGAAAACGATTTATCGTATTATCAACTTCAAGACGAATTACAACAAGAATTAGAAGCGGAATTACGCAAACAACTTGAAGATGAGTCAGGTGTAAACTAATCAGTTCGGGCTGAATGGTTGACGATATACTGATGATAAAGAAGCCTCATTTGAGGCTTTTTTTGTGCCTGTTTAATACATAATGCCGTATTTTAATAATATAAATCTTTATCTATTTATATTACCTACATAACATCGACGATTAACTTATTTTTCGATTGATTACGTTATACACAAATATGTCCGCATTGTGTATGTATCCCCTTAGCATTACTCCATATGTGTATAACTTTAAGTATAAAAACACTACTGTGGACTAAATTAGTCATATAATTGGGTTATCTTATCTATAATAGGCATTTTATAAGGTTATCCACAATTTCTGTGGATAACCATGTGTGTTAACTGGGGCTTTGGTTGTAAGTTGTTGTATTTAAATGGCTTTATCTTTAATTTTTAATATTTATTAAAAAATCAAGGAAAAATTAGAAATTAAATACAACTAAATACTGACCGTTTTAGTTGTTTTTGTTATATCTAAAAGGCCCCTAAATGAGCCTTAAACACGTTTTTTTGGATCTTAGACTAAGACGTTAATTACTTAGTTTGATCGCTGTAAGGAGTATTGTGTAAACGATATCGTAACGAGTGTACGATTCTTATTTCCATCTTAGGAAAAAGGGTGGGAATAGTATTGCAAAATTAACCTTGCCAGTAGAGATTCGGGAATTTGACCAACGCTGATATACCAAACACCAGTAAAGTATAAATTATGAATCGATGTTTAATTGCGAGGACTTGATCTCGGGTGAACGGCTTTCCTATCGTGATAGGGTATTGTTGATGCACGCGATAAAATATACCGATATAGGTGACTAATAATAAGACTAAATGGGTGACAATGCTCACTGATGACATAGGGTTTCTTCTGCTGTTAAATATATTTTAAAATAGCAATAAAGTGAATTTAGGCATCACAGTTAGGAAGATTGGCTATAAATTGCGAGTTAGTTTGTTTTTATGGATATTAAATTGTGATGTAAGTCGCTTATTAATTGGGTGATTATTTATCTCACACTAGCTGGTATCAACAAAAAAGGCTCCCTAAGGAGGCTTTTACACACCCGCTGTAATAGGCTTTCCCAGTTATTACGAGGGGTTAGCTTGGTAGTGTTGAGCAGTAAATAGCAGTAAAACATACTAATTGGGTCATAATGTGGACACTGGATTAAACTCCATTGCTTCGTTTAGATAGTCAGGTGCGAGGTGGGCGTAAGTCATCGTTTGCGTTATTGTTGAATGTCCCAGGATCTTCTGTAGCGTTAAAATATTGCCGCCATTCATCATAAAGTGGCTAGCAAATGTATGGCGTAAAACATGCGCAGCCTGACCCTTTGGCAAGTCAAATTCTTGTTCCTTCAGTACACTGTAAAATTTAGCGTAAGACCCCTTGAATAACCGACGACTTTTCCCTTGATGGATTTCACTCATTAATTCACTGGTAATTGGTACCGTCCTGTTCTTACCATTTTTGGTATCACTAAACGTTACTCGACCATGCACTATATCACTGCCTCTTAGGTCTGCAGCTTCGGTCCAACGAGCCCCCGTTGATAAACATAACTTAGCAATATGTAATTCATCACCACTTAGGCTGTTGAGTAACTGCTTTATTTCAGGCTTACTCAAAAAACCCATTTCAGATACACGTTCCTTTAACTTGCTTAGCCCTTTAAGTGGGTGCTGATTATGAAACTCTTCAGCTTTGATCAAGGCGGTAAACACACTGCTTAATCGAGTTTGGTTACGATTGATTGTAGTCGCCTTTTTACCTTCTGCCATTTTGAGTGCACGATATTGAGTGAAACATTGGCGGGTGACTTGGTCTGCCCTTGGGTGGCCTAAGTCGGAATCGAGAGCGACTAGGTGCTTAAGCTCTTTTTTACCAGTCTTAAGCTGTTGGCCATGGTAATGATACCAAAGGTTTATTAACTCAAGCAGGGGGCGTTTATCGGCAGACTTTTCAATCCAGTTTTTTTGATTCTGAATCGACAGCAGCCAGCGTTCGTACTTCTGCGCTTCACCTTTGGTTGTAAACTTCTTTCTGTAGCGTTTACCGTTTCGACCTTGCGGGCGACAATCGACTTCATAGCCGTTGGTAATAGATTTAATAGACATTAAGCCGCCCCTAAAGTTGCTGGTGTTATATACAGTATTGCTACTACATGATAGGGCTTAAATTAGATGTATTCAATGTTTGTTTTTAGCTGCGAGATACAGGCTAAATTTTCCTAATATATAGTAGCTAGTAAGAGTGGATATTATTATCTAATGTTGTAATGATAGCTTGAGATAGCGAATTTACAGTGTTGTCGTAATTATTTAGAATGAGTAAGAAGATTGCTTTTTTATACCTAATATTACTTACAATTGAGTATGTAATGTGTAAAATGATGAAAAGTTTAATTTAACGAGACTATTCCATTGGTTAAGGGCTATAACCATGAATAATGAACTGCGAACAAAATGGTTAATGTATACCGTTTTTATAGGTTTACTCCCAATTGGATTAAGGCTTTTATTGACTAGCTGGGGCGTAGGTATTTCCTACTTTAGCACAAGTGACTTTATCGCTTTTGGTTTTGTTTTACATATTTCGATACTAAACGAGATAGAACATGTAATTGGACAGAGAGTTTGGAAAACAGTACAAAATGGTTTGTCCATAATTGCAATTTTTGTATATGGTGCATTCTCATGTGGATTGATGCTGCATGAAAGTGGAGTGAGTGAGGTGAACTTGGAAGCGGTGAAAAATACAGCTATGACTGCAGCGGCAGTATCACTTCTTATAAGCCTAAGTGTTTTCTATAGACCTAATCAAGTTTTAGGAGAAGAGTTATGCACATCGAACTAATTATGTATATCTGTAGTTTTATCTTTGCCATTCTAGGTGTTGCCGTGGCGAGCTGGTCATTTATTGACACTTACCGAATTCGTTCTGCTGAAGAGTTTTATCAAGCGCGGAAAAATAAAATTGAAGCATCGAACCGTCGACATCAAGAAAAAACTAGGCTATAAAAATGATTAAGAATTTTATATATTTGGATGAACAAAAATTATATTCCTTTTCGTCGCAGTTGTTTGAAGGGGTTACTGAGTACATTTTAAATGAAAATCACATTGAACATAAAGATAAAGATATTCAAAAAGGTAAACTTGCATCTGGTCGAGTAATTGCTAATGTAATTAGAGAAGCCTCAAGTTCAACTACAAAAAAATTCCTTCACGACCATTCTTTTAATTTATTCGAACGAGAGTTAATTCAAAGTAATCAAATATTGGATGTTACGGCTGACACACAATCATTCGATGATGTATGCAATTCAAAAAAATCATTTATCCGGATACGTGCAAAAGGGATGTTTATTGATTTACATGAGATAAAATCATTATTTAATAACTTTAGCAAAATTAGTGACGCATTAGCTACTTTACCTGCTGCTGAACAGTTACAAGCGCTTGAGAAGCTTAAAGCTGTAGATCCCAAGTCTTCTGAACTAAAAAAGAAGCAATCAGAACTAGATAAAAATCTGAATCAAATTAGTGCCAAAATAGCTTCAGGAATGCCTAAACGTATGGCTAATAGTTTTGAGACTGTTATCGATAACTTTGGTGATGAAATCGTACGTTTTCAGCAAGAAGTGTCAGGTGTTGTTTATTCTTCATGTTTATCTCAAGAACACTTACGTGAATCTTTAAAAAATATTTATCGTAAGTATTCTAGAAAAACAGCGAAAGAGTTTATTGTAATCGGCTTTATTAGTCACGCGGATGGCACACAGAAATCTGGTGTAGAGGACGTTCCAGCTGAGTCTAATATGCTACGCCATATGATAGAGATGGCTGAAAATCTTTACGAAATTGAGCAGTCTTTTGGCGGTAAAGCTGATAATGAAATCATCATTGAGCCGATAGCTATTTATACACAGCTGTAATTATGTAGGGTAAGTCCTCTTAATTTAACTCGGTGATAATGAAAACTTAACCGATTTTATTAAATACTATGGAGGAGATAAATACACTCTTCCTCTTTCCATTTCGGGACTGATTTATAAAATATCAGAACCAGTAGAAAAGTTCCCTTATCATGTTGTTGAATTGCACTCTCCATTTGTAAAGCCTGACAGCAAAGGAGTAGTAAAAAAGACTGTGGTACAAATAGTTGTAAAAAAACCAGAAGTCATCAAGTCGCTAGTGATTGGAGATGAGTATGTTTTCTTTGGTCAATAGTCTGTAAACATAAAAGAATCTAAGAATGAAATAGGCGTCGGGAAAAGCCCTCTAATATATCAAAACATTAAAATGTATATAAGTAATGCAGACCACTTTGTTTCGAGTTAACTACTTATAACAAGGCGTTAGGCATCAATTTTACAGGTATGAATAATGAAACATGAAAGCGGTCGAATATCCGGTGATTTAGTTGTAAATGAAAATTTAACATTGAATGGCATTGTTACTGGGAATATTACAGTGCATACAAATATTACTCTAGTTTTGAATGGTATGTGTTTAGGTGAGTTGACTCTTGAACCTGAATCAAATGCTAATATTAAAGGTACTGTTAAAGGCAGTATACATAATAATGGAGCACTCCTGAAAATAAACGGAGTTGTTCAGGGAGATGTCACGGATGGCGGTGAAACTATCGTGTCTTCTGGTGCAAGAGTAGAAGGCGAAATAAAGAAGGTATCATCTTCTAGTGGCCAAATTATAGCTGGAACTGTTGGTGGTGCAGTAATAGCGAATATGTTACTTCCTGGAATAGGTGGTGCGGTGGTTGGTGGTATTATCGGAGCTCTGCTTGCCAATGGTTCAAGCTCTAAGGATAAAAAAGATGACTGATTCTCCTAATATAGTAGGATTATATATTGGTTTATTTTTGGGCTTATTATACCTGTTATTTATGTTGGTTAAATATAGAACCCCCCCTGAGTTTATGAAAGTAGCTATTGTCATACTATCTGTGACTGGTGCCGTAATGGGAATTGACCTTGGCTTTATGGCTCTTACTGTAACTGATGAGTCACTTGGAGGCTTTGCTGACCAACGTATTGCAATCGTACTCGGTGCTTTAGCTATAACTTGGACTGCAGTTGAAACAACAGTGAATACATTCAAAGAGAGTTTATCATTTCAACACGGACATCATAAGAAACTTAATCCAAAGTAGGTTTAATCGTTTGTTATAAAAAAAATGGCAATATTGGCAGTTGAATTTTAGTGCCTGTATTCAGGGGGCAATTAGAGCCTAAGTTAATCAGTTAACCTTAATTACAGAAATTTATTATGCATGAAGATGACCGAAATAGAGTGGTTTTTCACTCAAGCCAAGATATAACTAGTGGATACTTTTTACCTAAAGTAGAATCTATTCTAAAAAGGGGGGTTATAGAAGCTCCAAATGAAATTAATGATGTATTAGAGCTATATAATATAAAACTATACATCGATAATGGTGTTTACTTAAAAAGTTGGTCAGATGATGAGGTTGAAATATACAAGAACATAGTACAGGGATATAGGACATTCATTGGCGGGTTCATATCTAAAATTGATGATAGCAATGTTCTAATCTATCATAAAAATGTAGTATTAAAC